>NZ_JBDPLV010000160.1:0-4927 GCF_039871605.1 Acrocarpospora sp. B8E8
GGCTTGTGGTGACGCTGCATAACGCTTTGACGGCTGGGGGAGTCGTGGGGGCGGTTTATGGGGTGCTGGAGAGGGTTGTGGCTCGGCGGGCGGATCGGGTGTTGGTGGTTTCGCCTGATCTGGGGGAGCGGATGCGGGAGTTGGGGGCTCGGTGGGTGGGGGCGGCTGTGGTGCCCGCGCCTGAGATCCGGGAGAGCGGGCGGGGTGCGGCGGAAGTCCGGGAGGAGCTGGGGGAGGGGGCTGTCGTTCTGACGGTGGCACGGCTGGCCCAGCAGAAGGGGTTGGAGGTGTTGCTGGAGGCGGCGTCAGGGGCGTACCCGGAGAAAGTGGTCTTCGTCGTTGCCGGAGAAGGGCCGTTGCGGGGGGAACTGGAGGAGCGGATCGCGGCGGGAGGGCTGCCGGTTCGGTTGCTGGGGGAGCGGGGGGATGTGGGGGATCTTTTGAGGGTCGCGGCGGTTTACGTGGTGCCGAGCTGGTGGGAGGGGCAGCCGCTGACGGTGCAGGAGGCGTTGCGGGCGGGGGTGCCGATCGTCGGGACCCGGGTGGGGGGAATTCCCGGCATGGTGGGCGACGCGGGGTTGCTGGTGCCGCCGGGGGATGGGAAGGCGATCCGGGACGCGGTCGTACGGGTGCTCAGCGAGCCGGGGCTGGCGGAAAAGCTGGGGAAAGCGGCGGCGGAGCGGGGGCGGCGGCTGCCCACCGAGGCGGACGCGGTTCAGGCGGTGTTGCGGGCCTATGCCCGGGACGCCGCACCGGGCGAGCCCGGGAATTAAACGCGTGAGCAAAGGGTTCCCCAAGGTGATTCCAAGAAGAACAGGGCCCCAACGGTAGGTCAGGTTCTATGGGATCCCTATACTGAGACCGTTGGGGGGGAGTATCCCTTCGTGACAGTCCCGTCATCACGGCTTTAGAGCCCGGGGCTGTCGGTCTGTCTGGGCATGATCGATATGTGCCTGGCGGGCGGGAGAGACCTCCGGCAGTGTGTATTGTCGCGCGCCGGAGGGGCTACTGCTGTGAACATTCCTGCCTGGGGTTGGGCCGCCGTCATCATCGGCCTGTTGATCGTGATCGCCTTCGACCTGTGGATCGTGGACCGCGGCGAGGCGAAGGAGTTCTCGTTCCGCCAGGCGGGATTCTGGGTCGGCTTCTACGTCGCGCTGGCCGTGCTCTTCGGCATCGGACTGCTGATCTTCGCGGGGCCGACGGAATCCGGCGAGTTCTTCGCGGGCTATCTCACCGAATACAGCCTCAGTGTCGACAACCTGTTCATCTTCTTCATCATCATGTCGAGATTCGCGGTGCCGAGGGAGTATCAGCACAAGGTTCTGCTGATCGGCATCCTGATCGCCCTGGTGATGCGCGGCATCTTCATCGCGATCGGCGCCGCCGCCCTCAACCAGTTCCACTGGCTGTTCTACGTGTTCGGCGTCTTCCTGATCTACACCGCGTACACCCTGATCCGCGACCACGGCAAGCACGAGGACGACTTCGCCGAGAACATCCTGCTCCGCTCCGCCCGCCGCTGGTTCCGCACCACCCCGGACTTCGTCGGCTCCAAGACGATCGTCAAGATCGACGGCAGGCGCATGGTCACCCCGATGCTCATCGTGATGATCGCCATCGGCACCACCGACCTGCTGTTCGCGCTGGACTCCATCCCCGCGATCTTCGGCCTCACCCAGGACGCCTTCATCGTCTTCACCGCCAACGCGTTCGCCCTGATGGGCCTGCGCCAGCTGTACTTCCTGCTCGGCGGCCTGCTGCAGCGGCTGGTCTACATCAGCTACGGCCTGTCGTTCATTCTCGCCTTCATCGGAGTCAAACTCGTCCTCGAAGCGATGCACGACACGGTCTCGTGGGCGCCGGAGATTCCCATTTCGGTCTCGCTGGGTGTCATTATCGTGACCATGGTCGTGACCACCCTGCTGAGCCTGATGAAGTCCCGCAGGGACGCCATCGCCGCCCCGGCCGAAGCGGAGCAGCACTAGCGCAACGACCGGGGAGGCGCTTTGCTTGTCTCGTTGTGGCCGTGTAAAGACGGTGGGATCGGTAACATAGGTAGTTAAGTCACATTACGGTCCCTAGTCGCAAAAGAGTACAAAGGCTCCCAGTGTCGAACGATTCTGTTAGTCCTCGCGCGCTCCGGCTGGCGCGCGGGGTGTCCCCGTGGCTGGCTCCGACCGCCGCGGCGGCGGCCGTCACAGCCATCCTCACCCGGAGGTCCGCCAAGTGGGCGTTCGCGGCGGTGCCGCTGGCCGCGCTCACCGGCGGCATGCTCTGGTTCTTCCGCGACCCGGAGCGCAGGCCCGGCTTCGGGCGGCTGCTCTCGCCCGCCGACGGCGTGGTGCAGAGCATCGACCCGCTCCAGGACGGCCGGACCCGGGTGGCGATCTTCATGAGCCCGGTGAACGTGCACGTCAACCGTGCCCCGGCCGCCGGAACGGTGACCTCGGTCGAGCATGTCTCCGGCGGGTTCACGCCGGCGTTCAACAAGGACAGCGACAAGAACGAGCGGGTGGTGTGGCATTTCGACACCCCGCTCGGCGACATCGAGATGGTGCAGATCGCGGGCGCGGTGGCGCGCCGGATCATTCCGTACGTCCCGGTGGGGGCGAAAGTCGCCCAGGGGGACCGAGTCGGGCTCATCCGGCTGGGTTCGCGGGTCGATGTCTACCTGCCGGAGGGGATCCAGCCCGCGGTCACCGTGGGCGACAAGACGGTGGCGGGGGTGACCCGCATTGACCGCGCCTGATCTCGGGGCGAGGGGCACGGCGGGCTGGTCCATCGACGCCCCGATCGAAGCCTCCATCGACACCTCGATCGAGGAGACCGAGGAGCCGCGCGGCCCGGTGGGCAAGGCGTTCCGGCTCTCCGCCGCCGACTCGCTCTCGCTCGGCAACGCCCTGTCCGGCTTCCTGTCCGTGGTCGTGCTCGCCTACTCGGCGATCGACCAGCTCAAGGTGGACGGCAAGTTCGAGCCCGATCCCCGCTTTTTCGGCACCGCCGTGGTGCTGCTGCTCATCGGCGCCACCTGCGACCTGTTCGACGGCCTGGTGGCCCGCCGTTTCCGCGCGTCCGCGATGGGCGCCGAGCTGGACAACCTGGCCGACGTGATCAGCTTCGGCTTCGCGCCCGCGTTCATGGTGGTCATCTGGGGTGGTTTCGCCGAACGGCTGCCGCTCTGGCTGGTCCTGGCCGCGGCCGGATCGGTGCTGCTCGCCGGGGTGATCCGGCTGGCCAGGTTCGCCTGCGTGAAGACCAAGAGCGGCGACTTCATGGGGTTGCCCATCCCGATGGGCGCGATGACCGTGGTGTCGATCGTGCTGCTGTTCCAGCCGACGGTGTGGACGATCGGGGGCATCTTCGCGGTGGCCTGGCTGATGGTCAGCCGGGTCGAGTATCCCAAGCCGAAGGGCAACCTGGCGGCCTTGGTGCTCGGCTGGATGATGATCAACGTGGCCTGCCTGACCATCTGGGCGGCCGGGCTTGCCGGTGGCGACGAGCTCATCCAGGTGGGCGCGATCATGCAGATCGCCATCGTGTCGGCCATCCCGCTGCGGGTGCTGATGTTCAAGCGCTCCCAGCGCAAGGAGCGGAGCTCCATCTGAGGGAACGGGGTCCGCACGATTCGGGCCCCTTTTCCCGCTGGCGGGCTTGACGTTCAATGGAGGCATGACCGCTACGCCCCGTGAGCAGTCCCAGACCTACCTTCTCGGCAAGCTGGCCAGAGAGCTCGAGCTCAGGGGGATAAAGGTGGCATTGCACACAAATCCCACCTCACTCAGGGTGATCGTTTCTGGTTCTGCCGCCGAGACGGTGGAATGCGTGGACGCCGCCGACGGCTGGTTCTACTGCTGGTCGTGGGGCGACATCGTGGAAAGCGCCGACGACCCGTCCGCCGCGGCCGACCGAATCCTCCGCTCTTTCGGCACCCCGATGCCGCCTCCCCGACCCAGCCTCGACTGAGACCGCCAACCTAGTAGCGCCTCCAGAATGAGCAGGTTGCCGACCGCTCGCCGCTATCCGGCGCCGTTCACGCAGGCGGTGGTTCTCACCGCCCCGGCGCCAGAAGATTGCCCAACCCGAGGTCGCCAAACGCGAGATCGCCTAACGCGAGATCGCCAAACCTGAGGTCACCAGCCTCGGGCGCGCCATTCCGGCAGGGCCGGGCGTTCGGCGCCGAGTGTGGTGTCCTTGCCGTGGCCGGGGTAGACCCAGGTCTCATCCGGGAAACGATCGAAGACGCGCTCCACCACGTCGGTGTAGAGCTGGTCGAAACGCTGCGGGTCCTTCTGGGTGTTGCCCACCCCGCCGGGGAACAGCGAGTCGCCGGTGAAGATGTGGCCGGGGTAGTAGATCGCGATCGATCCCGGCGTGTGCCCGCGCAGGTGCACCACCTCCAGGCTGAGCACGCCGATGGCGATCCGGTCCCCGTGCTCCACCTCGCGGGAGCGGACCGGCAGCGCCGGCGCGTCCAGCGGATGCGCGATCGGCGTCGCGCCGGTCGCCTTCGCCACCGCGGCCAGCGCCTGCCAGTGATCCTGATGCTGGTGCGTGGTGACGATCGAGCTGATCGGCATCTTCCCGATCAGGTCGAGAATACGATCGGGCTCGGCGGCGGCGTCGATGAGCAGCCCGTCGCCGGTCTCCTTACACCGCAGCAGGTACACGTTGTTCCCGAACCCCCCCACTTCGATCTTGGCTATGGTCAGCCTGTCCAGCTCCCGCACAGCGGCGGGCCCGCCCTGGACAACGTCTCCCGTATAGCTCATGACTCTGCTTCCTATTCGTTGAGCATTACTGCTCGGATCGGATAATTCGCTCTCCGCCCGGTGGGGCTGGAGTCCTGGACCGGCAGTCTGGTCCGTCGGCGATCGGCCCGTTCCTGGATGATCTGCTTGACCCGCGTGTGCGGGGTGTACAGGGA
>NZ_JBDPLV010000161.1:0-4300 GCF_039871605.1 Acrocarpospora sp. B8E8
AGCGAGCTGTCGACCGACTTCAGGCAACACCCGAGCTTGTTCGCAGCTTCTTCCGGGATCGCGACCTGCTGTACATCACGATGCCTGTAACTGAGCTACGGTCCAGTAGCCCAGTTTCTGCTTAGTAACTTGGACAATTCGATAACGGATTACGGATCAGAATTAGAAGTTGAGGCAGCCATGCGAGGCATGGTTCAAAGTTTGAGATTGCAGTCGCATATTAAGCAAGGCCTCAGGGCGAGACACAGCTTATTACTCCAACCGTAGTTTTGGCCTTTCATCCCCCGAGGACTGCTTGTCGTTTGTAGTGGACTTACCTAAGATTAAGCTTGGTAACGCTGCACCTCAGTTCGTGACCAGTGCACAATGAACTGAGAGAATCCAGCAGGTCGAGTGGGGAGACTGATCCAAGGCCATCGTGTGGTGTCCTCCGCGAGCAACTTTGGCTGACCGTCGCGCGATGGCTCTTACCATGTCCGAAGACTTGGTTCAATAGCCTGGAGTTACCCCACCCGAGGGAACGTCACCGTGCCAACTCGACCATGCGGTCGGCGGTGAATGCAGTCCCGAGATCGCTAAGGTATACCCAGCCTGCGAAAGGACTGCATTGTCGAACTACCCCCAGCTGTCGAGACCAGCGCTGCTGGCTTGGACGGTGGCTATGGCCGTCGCCGCCTTTCCAACCTGGGAAGAGTGGCGCTATCGACTCCAGCCTACAGGGGCCGAGATCGACATCTGCATGGGCTTGGTGCCGTGGGAGACATCACCGCTGGACCCCTTGCGCGGCGATCTCGAAAGGATCATGGAGAACGTGGTGACATGGGCGCTGCCCGTGCTGCTGGTTCTGGTCGGGTTTCTCGCCTGTTTATGTGGCAGAGATCCGCGGAGCGTGGGACGGCGAACAGCAGGCGTTCTCGTCCTAATCGCGGTCATCGAGCCGGTCACCCCTGCCTACGCATCTGCGGAAGGCTGCGGCGTGATTCCGATCCTCAGTGCCGAGTGGTTCGCCACCGTGATGAGCAGCTGGGGAAGCACCCAACTCTGCTTCTTGGGTGCCGCTGCACTCGTCCTGCTCACCACTCGGATGATGGGTGTCGTCACCTGGGAACGGCCAACGGTCGCTCCGTCGGGCGGTGTAACCTGGAGTCGTCCGGTGGCACTAGTGGTCGACTACGCGATCATCATCGCGTTGCTTACCTTTGTCATCCCGCTCATCCTGTTCTTGGCCGGCGTCGATACCCACATCGGCCTGGACAATGGGATTTTGAACTGGTCGGCCCTCTCCTTAGAGAACGTGGAGCCCGAACGATTACTCATTCTGCCTGGAGTGTTTCTGTACTTTTGGGTGCAACACAGCCTGTGGGGACAGACGCTGGGCAAGCGACTGTTGCGCATCCGCCTCGTCTCCGATCAGAAAACAGCACGACCGGCGGCGAGGAAGATAGCCATTCGTACGCTGGTTTTCCCGCTTTTGGTCTTCATGCCGACCGTCGGGCCGCTCGCGCTCATCGTGTATGGGCTGTGGGCACTCCTTGACCCCGATGGCCGAGCGCTTCACGACCGATGGGCGAACACCGAGATCACACGACGGACGACAGGAACCCAACTCTAGACGTAGCCTGCACCTGACCGGGACTCTCTCAAGAGCACTGCGCCTGCCGAAAATCTCATCCGTGCAGCTCAAGGTCACAGATCTATCCGTACAGGGATCCCCTTAACCGACCGTGGCGTTGAGGACTGGCGATCATCAGCCCCGGCGCGTGAAGCCTCTGCGCTGACGGTGCGCCTGCCGATAATTCCATCTGCCCAGGTCATGGCCTTGCAGCCTTCGCTTGGCGTACGCAAGCTTCGACTCCTGAAGAAGGAGCGAGTGCGGCAGGATGACCGTCACGAACGCCTTCGGCGCGCTGCGGTCGTTGCCGACGCCGGATTGGGTCAAGGACGTCGAGACTCCACCCAACATCACGAAATTGAGGCTAGGCCAAGGAACCTGGTGCGAGGTGCTCTCATAGGGCGATCATGGCCTGCCCCAGCCTGAAGCCGGGACGAAAACGTCCTTTAGCATAGACTCCAAGATCGAGGGTAGGCGATCGTGTTTCAGTAAAGCCGGACGGGGTAACTGATGGTTGCTCGGTGGTTGCTCATGGGCATGCGATACGGGACAACACGTCGCATCATCATTGGGCATTTCGGCGGCGGAAAATCTGAATGGAATGATAGAAATAGATAGCCTGCGACACTAAGTGGCACAAAGAAATTCGACTTTTAATCCGTAGGTTCAGGGTTCGAATCCCTGGCGCCCCACCTCTCACAAGCCTCTGAGCAGGTAAAACAGGCTAGACGGCGACCTCGCCGGAGCCGTCGTCAGGGCCAGGAATCAACAATTCGTCAACATCCGGCGAAGCCTCTACATCCGGCACCGCGAACGCGGCGTCGATCGCCGCCCGGGTGGTCTCACTGCTCGACTCATACAGGTGGCCGTACGTGTCCATCGTTTCAGTGATCGACTTGTGGCCAAGCCGCTCCTGGATCACCTTGGGCGACTCCCCCGCCTCGAAACTGGAGGCTGGCGTAGGTGTGCCGCAGGCTGTGAAAGGTGATCGACTCGGGAAGGTCGTCGACGGCGTCGACGGTCCTTTCCCAGACCCGTGGTCTCCAGTTCTGGTAGTTGAGCGGCCTGCCCTCGGCTGAGGTGAAGATCAGCCCTTCCGGGCCAGTCCCGAAGGTGGCGATGTGGGCGGCGAGCGCATCGATCACGAGGTTGGGCAGGGGGATGGTGCGGTTGCTGGCTTTGGTCTTGGGCGGGATGAACAGGCCGTTCTTGCGATCCCTGGTCAACTGGCGATCGACCTTCACGGTCCGGCGCAGGAAGTCGACACGATCCTGCGTGAGTCCGGCCAGCTCCGACCAGCGCATGCCGGTTCCCGCCGCCGTGATCACCATGGCCTCCCACAGGGCGGGGATGACCTCGGCGACGGCGAGGACCTGTTCGGTTTCGAGAGGTTCCACGTCCTTTCTGATGGTGGCCGGGAGTTCGATGTCCCGGCAGGGGGTGCGCCCGATCCGGTCGTCGGCCACGGCGCGTTTGAAGATGCCTGCCGCGATCCGGTAGCAGGCTTGGACGGTGCGCGGGGCCAGGTCCTCGGAGGTGGCCATGGCCGTCACCCAGTCCTGGACGTCACCTCGCGCGATGGCGGCCAGCGGTTTGCCGCCGAAGATGGGCAGGACGTGGTTGGTGAGGTAACTGCGGTAGACGGCCACCGTTCCGGGCTTCTTGGTGGCCTGTTTGGCGCTGATCCACTTGTCCGCGTAGACGCGGAACAGGATCTTGCCCGCATGGGGGTCGAAGTACTGGCCCTTGTTCTTGGCAGCTTCGATCTCGGCGCGGAAGGCTTCGGCGTCCTTCTTCAGGCGGAAGTTCTTGGCCTTCTGCTTGCCGTCCGGGTCGCGCCACATGACGCGGTATGAGTACCGAGGTTTGCCGTTCTTGAGGGTGTCGAGCTGGATTCGCTGGATGGATGCCAAGAGCTGATGCGCTCCCTTGTGTCGGGGAGGAATGACGATGGCCCTCGCATCGAGTACCGCGAGGGCCATGCGCCGGGGGTGTGTTTAGGCGGTGCGGTGCTGGACGAGCCAGGCGCGCAGGTCGTCGAGGTCGCAGCGGAGCTGCTGGCCGATCTTGAAGAAGGGCACGCCCCATTCGCGCCAGCGGTCGTAGAGGCGGCTGGCGGGCATGCGCAGGTAGGTTGCTACTTCCTCGAAGGTGAGCAAGGGTTCGGGTGCGGCGTGGGTCAAGCAGTTCTCCCATCGGTTGGTGGTGCGGCTCAGCCGCTGGTGTCTTCCAGCTCCATCTCCCGGCCGTGGGGGCACAGCGGAAGTCCTTGCTCGTCCAGCCATTTGCGGGTGGTGCGGACTTGGTAGCCGCAGCAGTCGCGGACGACGAGCTTCAAATTGCGGGTGGTCTGCTTCTTGCGGCCGGGATCGACCGGCAGGCTTCGATGCGGGTAGGGGCCGAGCACGTCGAGCATCGCCGTGAGCGTGGCCTTCAACGCGTCTCCGGCTACGGTGGCGGTCATCTTGCCGGTCAGGCCGACCGCCACAGCCAGGCGTTTGAACCCGACGCCGTGACCGTTCTGGCCGCTGGCGTGGACCAGTTCGTGCAGCAGCACCGCTAGGACGAGGTCTCCTTCGCCGAGGCGCGGGTGAATGAACACGTGCGGGGCAGAGGCGGGGTTGGCCAGGGTCCAGCATTCGCCGATCCGGTTGGATCTGGCCCCTGTGGACGGGAAGCCGACCGAGA
>NZ_JBDPLV010000162.1:0-3753 GCF_039871605.1 Acrocarpospora sp. B8E8
GTACGCCGGCCGCACGGCGATGAGCCGCGAGCGCTCGCTCGAAGAGGTCGTGCGGGACGCCCTCGACCGTGGCGCCGTACATGGAGATGAGCCTGCGGTAGCAGTCCCAGGCGAAGCGGTCGTCGCCCGAGGTGGCGGCCAGGCCGGTGACCGTGATGTCGGTGAGGCCGACGTCCAGGATCGTCTCCATCATGCCGGGCATGGAGAATTTGCCGCCGGAGCGGACCGACAGCAGCAGCGGATCGGCCGGGTCGCCGAGCCGGCGGCCCATGGTCTGCTCGACGCGGAGCAGGTGCTCGCCGACCTCCCCCATCAGCGCTTCGGGGATCTCGCCCAGCTTGAGGTAGGTCCGGCAGGCCTCGGTGGTGATCGTGAAGCCCGGTGGGACCGGCAGGCCCAGCCGGGTCATCTCGGCCAGGTTCGCGCCCTTTCCACCGAGCAGGTCTTTCATGTGCATACCACCGTCGGCGAAGTCGAAGACGTAGATCGTCTCTGCGGCTGTCTCTGTGGTCATCTCTTCACTCCTTGCCGTAGTAGGCCGCGCGCATGAGCGTCTGCATGTCCTCGAGCATCGGCATCCGTGGGTTGGCCGGGGCGCACTGGTCCTCGTAGGCGTTGCGGGCCTGCAGGGGAAGCTGCGTGAGGAAGTCCTCCTCGTCGACGCCGAGGTCCTGGAAGCTGCGCTCGATGCCGACGGCGTCGCGCAACGCCTCGACCGCGGCGGCGAGTTCTTCAGCGCCGCCGTCGATGCCCAGCGCCTGGGCGATCTCCCGGAACCGTTCGGGTGCGCGGTAGTGCTCGTACTTGGGCCAGCCCGACAGCTTGGCCGGGACCGTGCCGTTGTAGCGGATGACATGGGGGAGCAGCACCGCGTTGGTCCTGCCGTGCGCCACATGGAAGGTCGCGCCGAGCGTGTGCGACATGGCGTGCACGATGCCGAGGAAGGCGTTGCCGAAGGCCATGCCGGCGATGGTCCCGGCGTTGTGCATGCGCTCGCGGGCCTCGGGGTCGCCCGCCCCGTTCCGTACGGCCCGCTCCAGGTTGGCGAAGATGAGCTTGATCGCGTGCAGCGCGAGTCCGTCGGTGAAGTCACTGGCGTACACCGACACGTACGCCTCGATCGCGTGGGTGAGGGCGTCGAAGCCGCTGTCGGCGGTGACGACGGCCGGCAGGTCGGCGGCCAGGACCGGGTCGATGATCGCCACTGTGGGGGTGAGCGCGTAGTCGGCCAGCGGATACTTCTTGCCGGTCGCGGTGTCGGTGATCACCGCGAACGGGGTGACCTCGGCGCCGGTGCCCGACGTGGTCGGCACGCAGACCAGACGCGCCAGCCCGCCCAGCGGCGGGAACTTGAAGGCGCGCTTGCGGATGTCGAAGAACTTCTGCCGCATGTCGGCGAAGACGACCTCGGGATGCTCGTAGCGCAACCACATGACCTTGGCCGCGTCCATGGCCGAGCCGCCGCCCAGCGCGATGATCGTGTCAGGCTTGAAGGCGCGCATGAGCTCCGCGCCGCGGTCAACGGTGACCACGCTCGGTTCCGGTTCGACGTCGTCGATGATCTGCAGCGCCACCCGCTCCGGGCGCCGCCCCAGGACGGCGATGATCCGGTCGACATAACCGAGCCGGGTCATGGTCGGGTCGGTCACCACGGTCACGCGGCGCACGTCCGGCATGTCGGCGAGGTACCGGATGGCGTGCGGCTCGAAGTAGATCTTCGCCGGCACCTTGAACCACTGCAGGTTGTTGACGCGCCGCCCGATCCGCTTGATGTTGAGCAGGTCGACGGCCGAGACGTTGTGGGAGACCGAGTTGCGGCCGTAGCTGCCGCAGCCCAGCGTCAGAGACGGGATGAAGGCGTTGTACATATCGCCGATGCCGCCCTGCGACGAGGGGGCGTTCCAGATGATGCGCACCGCCTTCACCCGCTGGCCATAGAGCTCCACCAGCTCCTGGTCTCGGGTGTGAATCGCGGCGCTGTGGCCGAGGCCGCCGAACTCGACCATGCGCTCGGCCAGCACGATGCCCTCCTGGTGGCTGCCGACCTTCAGCACGACGAGCACGGGGCAGAGCTTCTCCCTGGTCAGCGGCTCGACCGGGCCGACCTGTGCGGCCTCCACCAGGATCACCGACGTGCCCGCAGGGACGGTGAATCCGGCCTGTTCGGCGATCTGGGCCGCGGACCGGCCCACCACATCGGGGTTGATCTTCGTCCCGGCACCGAACAGCAGCTCTTCCAGCTTCTGCTTCTCCTGGGCGGTGGCCAGATGGGCGTGCAGGAGCTCGAACTCGGCGAGCGCGGCCTCATACACCGCCGCGTCGATGATGGCCGCCTGCTCGGAGGCGCAGACCATGCCGTTGTCGAAGGACTTGCTCAGCACGATGTCGTTGACCGCCCGGCGCAGGTCGGCGCTGGCCTCGATGTAGGCGGGCACATTACCCGCCCCGACGCCCAGGGCCGGCTTGCCGGCCGTGTAGGCCGCGCGGACCATGCCATCGCCGCCGGTCGCCAGGATCGTGGCCACGCCGTCGTGGTACATCAGCTCGGTCGTCGCCTCCAGCGACGGCTCGGTGATCCACTGCACGCAGTGCTCCGGGGCGCCTGCCGCGACGGCCGCGTCTCGTACGACTCTCGCCGCCGCCGCACTGCACTCCTGGGCCGCAGGGTGGAAGGCGAAGATGATCGGATTGCGTGTCTTCAGCGCGATCAGCGCCTTGAAGATCGTGGTCGATGTGGGGTTGGTGACCGGGGTGATTCCCGCGATTACGCCCACCGGATCGGCGATCTCCACCAGCCCGCTGATGTCGTCGCGCGCGATCACGCCGACGGTCTTCAGCGTCTCCATGCTGTTGGTCACGTGCTCGCAGGCGAAGATGTTCTTCACCGCCTTGTCCTCGAACACGCCCCGCCCGGTCTCCCGGACCGCCAGCTCGGCCAGCTGGGCGTGCTCGTCCAGCGCCGCCACGGATGCCTTCTTCACGATGTGGTCGATCTGCTCTTGATCGAAGGCCGCGTACTC
Organism: Acrocarpospora sp. B8E8; assembly: GCF_039871605.1. Taxonomy (NCBI): domain Bacteria; kingdom Bacillati; phylum Actinomycetota; class Actinomycetes; order Streptosporangiales; family Streptosporangiaceae; genus Acrocarpospora; species Acrocarpospora sp. B8E8. The sequence continues at coordinate 3,021 of NZ_JBDPLV010000162.1, forward strand.
GTCCAGGGCTTTGAGGGCGTTTACCACCAGTAGGTCGATCATTGCCGGTCCCCTCGGGCGCGTGTCGTGTCCTGTGTGGGCTTCAAGCATTTCGATCAGCGAGGTGGGGCGCCCGAGCCCAAAGCCATCGGCGGGCGGGACTTTCGGCACATGTCCGGCTTAGCGGAGTGGCGACCGTGGAAGAGCCGATGAAGGAGGCTCCGATGCGTGTCGTCAACGCCGCGGTGCGATGGTTGCGTCGCAAGACGGGCACACGACACGGCTGATCAGCCGCAATCGCATCGCGGTGTGCGGCCTCACCAAGGTGTTCTACGACGTGGCGTCCCCGGCAGCCTGGTCATGGAGCGCCGGATGCTCCTCGGCGTCAAAGACCGCGTTGAGCGTTCTGCGAAGAATGCCAGTATCAGCTGAGGGATTTGCTCAACGCAAATGCGATGAGTGCTGGGGGCCGCACGTCGAGGACTTTCACAGCGAGCCGTGGAAGGTGCGGTCGACCACGTCCTGCTGCTGCTCGCGGGTGAGGCGGACGAAGTTCACCGCGTACCCGGAGACGCGGATGGTCAGCTGCGGGTAGTTCTCCGGATGCTTCATCGCGTCCAGCAGGATGGCGCGGGTCAGGACATTGACGTTCATGTGGAAGCCACCGGCGTCCACGTACGCGTCCAGCACGCCGACCAGGTTCCCCGCCCGTTCCGCCGGGGTACGCCCGAGCCCTTCGGGCGTCACCGTGTTG
>NZ_JBDPLV010000163.1:0-3706 GCF_039871605.1 Acrocarpospora sp. B8E8
GTGGGCGGGTGGGAAACCTTCGTGCGATCCGTTGTCAGCTCGCCGATGGGGTGGCGCCGGTTGCCGCGACGACTCTGCGGTAGACGGCTTTTTCGGCTTCGCGGAGGGTGAGGCTCAGGGTGATGAAGTCGTCGGTGGATTCGGGGTCGGCACCGTCGGTGCGGGCTATCCAGACGAGGCCGACGTAGTGGCCCATGGCGTGGCCGCTGGATTCGGAGTAGCCCTGGAAGGGGGCCTGGTCGGGTTTGAGGGGGAGGGTCCAGCCGCCGCGGTGGAGGGCTTCCAGGGAGGTGACCAGGGTGTTGGCGGCTTCGGCGTCGCGGAGGTTGAGCAGGGTGTACTGGGCGATGTAGGCGGTACGGGTTGTCGCGCCAGGCGCCCCAGTGGTTTCGGTGGGCTCGGCGGTCGGTGTGGCGGTGGCTTTGGCGCTGGTGGTGACGGTGGTGGTGTACAGGCCGCGGACGGCTTGGGTGCAGCCTGCGGCGGCCACCTGTTCCAGCAGTTCGTCGCCCCACAGGACCGAGGCGCAGGAGCTGTCCAGCTGGCGCTGGGCGAGCTTCAGCGTCTGCTTGCCGGATTTCAGGGTGCGGGTGGCGAAGACCTCCTCGGCGGTGAGGGGTTTCGCGTCGGCGTCTCGGCTGGCGATGGGGGCGAACTGTTTCAGCGACGGCCAGGCCCGGTACTCGGACGGGCGGGCCTGACCGATGGAGGATCCGGCGGAGAGCTGGCTGGGCCCGGTCGCGGTGCCGTTGACGCCCTGGACGACGAGGGTGAGGAGCAGGCCGACGACCAGGAGGGCCGCGACGCCGCCGAGGCCGAGCAGGACCTTCTGCTGGACGGGGGTGAGGCCGAGTTCGGCCAGGCGAGAGTCGCTCCAGCGGTCGGGGCGGGCCGCCGGGCGTCGTTTGCGGGGAGTCATATGCCGCTGGCTCCGATGATCGACCCGAGCCCCCAGGTGAGGGCGGCGGCGACCCCGCCGACCAGGAACTGGCGCAGGCCGCTGAACCACCAGCTGCGGGCGGTCACCCGGGAGACCAGCGCGCCCGCCCCGAACAGCGCGACCGTGGACAGCGCCGCCGAGATCCACAGACCCCGCACGCCCAGCAGGTACGGCGCCAGCGGCACCACCGCCCCCACGCTGAACGACAGGAACGACGAGATCGCCGCCGTCACCGGGGAGGGCAGGCCGTCCGGGGACACGCCCAGTTCGGTCAGGGTGTGCACCTCCAGCGCTTTTTCCGGATTGCGGGAGATCTGCCGCGCGACCTCGGCCGCGAGCGCCGGATCGACGCCGCGGCTTACATAAACCTGAGCCAATTCGTCCTGCTCGTCCTTCGGATGCCGTTCGAGCTCACGCCGCTCGACCGCGATCTCGGCCTGGGCCAGCTCACGCTGGCTGGCCACCGACACGTACTCACCCCCGGCCATGGAGAACGCGCCCGCCGCCAGACCGGCCGCCCCCGCCAGGGAGATGACCTTGGTGTTCGCGGTTCCGCCCGCGACGCCCGCGATGAGCGCGAAGTTCGACACCAGGCCGTCCATCGCGCCGAACACGGCCGGGCGCAGCCAGCCGCCGGTGACGTCGCGGTGCGTGTGGTGCGCCTCCGCGGCCGAGCCCGTCATCGCCCGCCTGCCTCCTCCCCCGACACTCCGGAGGTGGCCTTGCCGGGATCGACATCCGATTCCGAGGAGTCGGAGGAGTCGGAGGAGGAAGCGGGAGGATCGTCGGCGTCCTCGTCGGCGGCGGAGAGTTCGGCGGCTTCCGCCTGCTCCGGGCCGTGCGCGGGGTCATGCGGGGGCTCGTCCCCGCCCGCGACGATGATCTCCTCGGTGGTCTTGTTCCTGGTCAGCCAGAAGTACGCGACCCCCCCGATGAAGATCACGACCGAGGTCCACTGGTTCAGCCGCAGGCCGAGGAACTCGTGCGCCGGGTCGACCCGCAGCCCCTCGATCCAGAACCGCCCGACCGTGTACCCCGCGACGTACAGCGCGAAGAGGCGGCCGTGGCGGAGCGCGAGGCGCGAGCCGAGGAGGATCAGCACGCCCGCGAGCGCGAAGTCCCAGAGCGACTCGTACAGGAAGGTCGGGTGGTAGGTGGCCGCGCCGGGGATCGTGCCGGGGCGGCCCGGGTCGATCTCCAGGCACCAGGCGTAGTCGCACGGGCTGCCGAACAGCTCCTGGTTGAAGTAGTTGCCCCAGCGCCCGATGCCCTGGGCGACGGCGATGCCGGGCGCGAGCGCGTCCGCGACCGCCGTGAGCGAGATGCCGCGCCGCCAGCACGCGATCCAGACGCCGACGCCACCGAGGGCGATGGCACCCCAGATGCCGAGACCGCCCTTCCAGATGTAGAGCGCGTCGATCGGCTGGTTGGGGGCGTCGGCCCCGAAATACAGCTGCCAGTCGGTGATGACGTGGTAGAGCCGGCCGCCGACCAGGCCGAAGGGCACGGCCCAGACGGCCAGGTCGGTGATGGTCCCGGGCTGGCCGCCACGGGCCCGCCAGCGGCGCTCGCCGATCCAGACGGCGACGACGACGCCAAGCACGATGCACAAAGCGTAGGCCCGGATGGGGATCGGTCCGAGATTCCAGACCCCCTGAGACGGGCTGGGGATGAAGGCGAGGGGCATGTCACAGGACGCTACCGCCTCCGCGACGCGCTCGCGTACGGACGATCGTAAAGGACCTGTCACAAGCTGACCCGCGACGGCTCACCCGCCGGCCGCGACCACGGCTTCGCGCAGCTTGGCGGGCACGAACGCGACCTCGTTGGGCAGATCCTTCCCGTCCAGCTTCACCAGCGGCGTCCCCGTGACCTTCGCCTCCCGCAGCACCCTGACCGACTGGCTCTCCTGCTCGGCCGCGTGCTTCTGCGTGGTCACGCACTCGGGGAAGCCGGGATCGGTGACGCCGGCCTCCTCGCCCCAGGCCACCAGGTCGTTGAGGGCGAACCCCTCGACGGTCTCGCTCGGCTGGTTCTGGAAGAGCCTGTCGTGGAAGGCCAGCCACTGCGCGCCGTCGCCGATGCAGCGGGCCGCCGCCCCCGCCCTGATCGAGTTGGACTTGGTCGGCTCGGCCGAGAAGATCGAGACCGGGTGGTAGACCACCTTGGCCTTGCCCTCCGCGGCCAGGTTCTTGATCGTCGAACCGCTGCTGGTCTCCAGGGCCTTGCAGGCCGGGCACTGGAAGTCCTCGTACACGTCCAGCACCGGCGCGGTCACGCCCGCCTTGGCCAGCGTGAGGGTGCCGTCGGAGTTCACCGTGGCCGGGGCCTGGGCGAGCGCGGGTTTCTCCGCGGTGTCCTGGGAAGCCGCATACCAGGAGCCGAGGCCGATGGCCGCCACCGCGACCACCCCCACGGCCGTGATGACCGTCAGGCGCTTGCGCCGCTCCCGCTTGCGTTCGGCGGCCCGCTGCGCCGCGATGCGATCGCGCGCCGACGCTTCCCGCGAACCCTTGCTCATCAGTTACCTCCAGCGTGGATACCCCCGCCCTCAGGCGGGGGAGGAAACGCGGCGCTGTGCCGCGCTTCTGAATGGGTTGCGTAGCCGTAGCCGTCGGCTCTCTGGAGCAGGCGGACGCGGCGGTGGTGGATGCCCTGCACAGTGCCGTGCCGGGTGGCGATGTTGAAACTGCCGGTTGCGCGGACCGCGACCCGCCCAGCGTGAACCCCGGCCTTCTTGCCCGTCGGGACGTTCGCCCGGACCAG
>NZ_JBDPLV010000164.1:0-3435 GCF_039871605.1 Acrocarpospora sp. B8E8
TGTGGCCCGGCGTTGAAGATGCCGATGGTTTGGGCGTTGGGCGTGCCGATGGTCGTTATGCAGAACGCCCCGCCGGTTGGATCGGCGGGGCGTTGTGATCGGTGAGGTGTCGCCGGTGGTCGGCATGGTGCCGGTGTCAGTCGACGACCTCGCTGACCGCGGAGCGGGTGGCGGCTTCGTCGACGAGGTTCTTGCCGGCGGCGAAGGCGGCGACGAGGGCTTGCAGGGCGAGGTTGTTGACGGCTCGCGGGTAGCCGCGGCTGGTCATGTGGATGAGGTTGAGGGCGTCTTCGGTGAAGATCTGGTCGGGTCGGCCGACCAGGTTGAGGTGGTGGTTGACGTAGCTGGCGGTCTCGGTGCTGGTCATGCCGGGCATGGTGTAGCGCAGCGCGGTGCGTTGTTCGAGGGCGGCCAGGACGGCGAGTTTCATGGTGCGGCGCAGGGTGGGCTGGCCGACCAGCAGGCAGGCCAGCGGGCTGTCCTGGTCCATCGAGGTGTTGGTGAGCATCCGGACGGTCTCCAGTTGCTCATAAGTCAGCAGATGCCCTTCATCCAGGACCAGCACGGGCGTCCTTCCTCGTTCCTCGCGTTCGGCGAGAAGAGCTTTGCTGGTCTGGCCGAACAGGCGGGAGCCCAGGTGAGAGGGGGTCTGGCCGAAGGTGTTCAGGATCTCCTCGTGGATGCCGCGGACTCCGATCAAGGGGTTGGGCAGGTAGATGACGGTGTGCTTGGAGGGGTCCAGGGACGCCAGGACGGTGCGGACCGACACGGTCTTGCCGGCCCCGACCTCCCCGGTCACGACCCCGATCGCCCGCTCGGAGATGCACCAGGCGATCCGGGCGACAGCCTCGTTGTGGGAGGCGTGCCGGTGCAGCTTGCCGGGCGCGAGGTCCCGGCCGAACGGCATGCGGCTGAATCCGTAGTGGGCCTGCAGTTTCTCGATCATGAGATGGCTCCTGTGCCGGTGGGGGTCGGGAAGGGGAGAAGCGGGGGCTGCTGGGCGGTTTCGGCGAGCAGTTCCAGACAGTCGGTGACCCGGTCGGTACCCGGTCGATGGCCCCGAACCCGAAATGGTCGGCCAGAGCGTCATCGACCTGCTGGTCAGCGGCCTCGAAGAAGGGCGGCCGACTCGGTCAGCAACCTTGCCGGCCCGGCCATGACGACCGGTGTGCGGTCATTCGCGGTCATTCGCGGTCATTCATCGTCGTCCTGGCCGTCGTCTTCGGGGGCGAAGGCGGAGTAGTTCACCTTGTCGGCCAGCTCAGCGGTGTAGTGGGCGTCGATCAGGCCGAGGTAGTCGATCCCGGTCGTCGGTTTGGGCGGCTCGGCGGGGACCTCGGGCCGCGCTTTGGGATGGGAGTGCCGGGTGATCTGGAACGGCAGCGCCGTCCCGGCGTCGCGCCCGTCGCAGCGGACCCGCAGGAACGACAGGTCGAATGGATCGAAGACCAATTCGACTTTGCGGCCGACCAGGCTCGGGTCGACCTGATACCGGTTGCCCTGCAGAGAGACCAGAGCCGTTTTCGACACGTTGCGCCACTCCGACCAGCGGAACGCCTCGGCCAGGTCCTCGGGGGCGGGGACCGGGTAGGGAGCGCCTTCCATCCAACGGGCCAACGGGGCCATACCCGTCTCCGAATGCGTCCTGCGGTGATAGACGCCCTCAACCCACGCGGTGAACAGGCGATTCATCTCCGCGAGGTCCGTGACCCGCCGTCCGGGCTTGCCCTCGCCGGAGGCGATCTCAACGGTGAACTCGCTGTTCACCGTCCGGAACAGCCGCTCCACCTTCCCCCGGCCCTGCGGCCGGCCCGGGGTGGAGTGGACCAGCTTGATCCCGAGCTTGGCGCAGGCCCGCATCAGCCACGCGTCAACGTAGGCGCTGCCGTTGTCGCAATACACGTACTCGGGAACACCCCGTGCGGCCAGCGCCGGCCGGAGCGCCGCGGCCAGGCGGACGGTGTCCTCGGCGAACCCCCACCGATGCCCGACGATCGCCCGGCTGTGGTCGTCGATGAACGCGAAAAGATACGTTTTGCGGCCACCGATCCGGGGCCCGTGCAGGGCGTCTCCCTGCCAGAGGGAGTTGGGGCGATCGGCCTCGAACCGGCCGAACACCGCTTCCTCGGCGGGCTTGCGCAGCGCCGTCAAGCCCGTGCGGACGAACATCCGCTGGATCGTCCGCTCGTCGGGAGCCCACCCATGCTGGGCCTCCATGATCCGTTTGATCTGCGCCGCGGTCCGGTCCGGGTTCTCCTTCTTCAAGGCGGTGGCCAGCTCGAACACCTCCGGCGGGGTGCGCGGCGCCGACTGGCGCGGAGATGGGACAAGGGCGTCGAAGCCGCCCTTGCGCCAGTCCAGGATCCACCGGTCCAGGGTCCAGCGGGTGATCCGCACCGTCCGCCCGTCCGGATCGGTATGCGGGACCGCCGCGATCTGACGGACCAGCGCGCCCCGCTGCCTGCCCGAAAGCGACGGATCCGCCGCCTCCCGGATCAGCATGTAACGGAACAGCCCGATCTCCCGGGCCCTCTCCAGACGCCTGACCTGGTCATCGTCCTTCTTCGTCACCACGACCTCGCTCACGGGTTTGATCGACAGAACCCGCGAACACTCCCAAACCGGCGATCACCGGCACCAGGGGGAACTGGTGTTGGTCGACTTCTATGGCCAGCCCGGCGCCAGCAACCTGCCCCCGCTGGCCGCGACCGCCACCAGCCAGGGCGGCGCCTCACCGACGTGCTCCCACCGCGATGCCGCCGCCACCGAAGCCCCTGCCACCGCCGCGACCGCGTCCGCGAACAACGATGCCGTCTGCGCGGGCGGGACCGGATCCACTGCGACCTCCACCAGCAGCGCGGTGAAGAACACCCGCACCGCCTCCGCGCGCGAAGAGAACCGCCGCAGCCAGCCGCGGACGGTATCGACCGGCCGACCCCACGCCGCCGCGATCGTCCGGGCACCCGCCCCAGCCGCCTTCGCGGCCAGCGCAGCCCCGATCACCTCGGCCAGATCCACTCGCCTGGCCAGCACGAACACCGGAAGAAGCACATGCGACATCCCGCATCCACGGCAACGAGCCCGCCTCGGCCGCACCCGCACCGGCCCCCGCCCGCCCCGCAACACCCGGACCCGGCCCCAACCCCACCGGGCCAGCATCCCGCCACAACACGGGCACTCCAGTTCCCCGCCCGCCAACCGGCCCTCGACCACAACCGGGTCTGCCCCTACCGTGAGCACCAGCGCCTCCGAGCGCTTCACGGCCCTCCCGGGCGTACTCCGGCAAGAGATACCGGGAGGGCCTACGCATGCCCCCATCGGCAAGGTGCCGCCGCCAACGAACTCACGATCCCCGGGGACAGGCAACCAACATCATCGGCGCACACAATGCCGGAAAACCGCCGCCCACGTAGGCATCTTCAAAGCCGCTCAACA
>NZ_JBDPLV010000165.1:0-3432 GCF_039871605.1 Acrocarpospora sp. B8E8
GGCCTTCGGGCGGTCCGGCGGGTTGTCGGGGTCGGGTGGGTCGTAGAGGAACTCTCCCTTGTCGTTATAGCGGGTGCCACCGACAATCCCGGCTCGCCGCCAAGCTTTGATCGTTTTGGGGTGGACGTGGTGTGCGGCGGCGATCTCGGCGATGGTGAGCATTCCGGTGACGCGCAGGCGCTGGCGGCGGCTGCGTAGCCGGTAGGTGCGGATGATGTGGTCGACGATGAGTCGGTGGAAGGCTTCGCCGGTGCCGCTGACCAGGCCGCGGTCGTTGAGGATGACGGCGATCTCGCCGCTGGTGTGGGTGTTGAGGAGCTGATCGATCATGGTGACCACCGGCGGCGGGGTCCGGCGTTGTTCGCCGATCGTCAGGGGTGCTGGGATGGTGAGGGTGTGGTCCTGGCCGCCGCGCAGCCGGATGTGCGCGGTGATCAGGTCGGCCGTTCTGGACATGGTCACGTCGGTGAGCAGCAGCCGGACGATCCGTTTGCGTTCCCGCGCCGGGGTGTTGGGGTCGTTGCAGATGGCGGGCAGATCGGTGACGAGCTGGTGGATCCGGGCTTTGTGGGCGTCGGTGAGCTGCCCTACTGCCTCGCGCCGGGCCTTGTCATAGGCCTCTTGTGCCTCGTTGAGGGCGCGAAGCGCGGTGTTCCAGTCGGCTTCCAGGGTGTCGGCGACGAGCCGGTTGGCCGGGTCGACGGCCAGATATCGGCGGCGGGCGAGGTCGGCGTGGTATCGAGCGCGCTCGACGTGAGCGGCGCGCAGCGCGTCGGCTTCATCGGCGCGGTGCTGGAGTTCGGCGGTGACGGTGAGGGCGGCTTCCACGGCCAGCGGGGTGAGGGTGGCCAGGAGCAGCGTGGCGACGGCTTGGTCGAGGCCTTCGCCGGGGATGGCGGCGCAGACTGGTCGGCCGTTGTCGATGCCGTCACGTTGACACATATAGGTGGGAATGTCGCGTTCATGTCGGTGGTGGTAGCGGACGGTCATGCGCAGTCCGCAGCGGCCGCAGATGATGATCCCTTGCAGGAGCGCTGGTCCTTCGCGGGCCGGTCCGGCGGTGCGGTCACGACCGTGCGCGGCGGCGTTCGCGGTGAGCTGGGCGCAGTTGCTCTCGTACTGGTCCAAGGTGATGTATCCGGGATGGACGCCGGGGATGAAGGAGATCCATTCCTCGCGGGGCAGCAGCTTGGTGCTCACTTTCCCGTCGGGCTGCTTGTGGTGGGCGTGGCGCCCGTAGGTGAACGCGCCAGCATAGCGGGGGTTGTGCAGGACCCGCAGCACGGTGTGGTGCTGGAGCGGTTTCCAATCGATCTCGCCTTTGCGCGGACCTTTCAGATGCCGCCAGGGGAAGGTGAGCTGGGCGGTGTTGAACGCTTTCACGCAGGCGGTGGCCGACCCGGTCGCGGTGAACGTCTCGAACAGCAGCACCAGGGCTTTCTGGACGGTGGTGTCGGGGTCCAGGACAACGTGGCCGGCGGCGTCATAGACCAGCCCGACGGGCAACGGGGTGATGAGCTCGCCGCGGCGAGCTTTGGACAGGACCCCGCCGCGCAGCCGAGCTTGATGAAGTGCAGTTCCGCCTCGCTCATCTGGCCTTTCATGCCCAGCAGGAGCCGGTCGTTGAAGTTGCGAGGGTCGTAAAGACCGTCTTCGTCGCAGATCAGGGTGCCGGTCATGCCACAGAGCTCCAGGAGCTGGTGCCAGTCGGCGGAGTTTCTGGCCAGTCGGGAGCATTCCAAACCGAGCACGATCCCGGCCCGCCCCAGGGACACCTCGGCGACCAGCTGCTGGAACCCTTCCCGGTCGGCGGCCGAGGCGCCGGACTGGCCCTGGTCGATGTCGATCACGGTGACCTGGTCGCTGGTCCAGCCGAGCGCGATCGCCCGGCTGCGCAGGTCGTACTGGCGGATCGCGGACTCGGTGTTGTTGAGGACCTGCTTGAGCGTCGATTGGCGAACATAGAGCAGCGCGGCCCTGCTCAGATGGACGGAGGTCACCTTCGACGCCGGGCCGCAGGAAGGGGAATCGGTGAACATGCTCATGGCTCCTTCTGCCGGACGGTCATGGCGGAGGACGGGGGATACCGGCGATCGCGATCGCGGCCAGCACGTTGACGAGTTCGGTGGTCCGCGTGGCCGACATCTCACCGACCTGGGCCGATGCCACACCATCAGCTGGACCCTGGGCGCGGGTGGTGCTGCGGCCGGTCAGCGTGGCCAGGGCGAGCCGCCACGCGGTGACACCGGCGCGCATCAGCACGCCGAGCCCGAGTGGGAAGGCCCGCGCCCGAGCATGCAGGACAGCGTGACGCAGCTGCTCGTAACGGGCGTCCAGCCCGCCGCCGGGAGTACTGTCCTGGCCGGCATCCGGACGGGTGTCCGGTTCAGCAGCCGCGCGGCCAGGCGAGGTGAGTGGGGATAGGGACGGGTCGAGGGCCGATGGGTCAGCGGCTTTTGGAGTGCTCCCGGTGGCGGGCCAGCGCTCGCTCGATCGAGCGGGGGTGCACGCGCACCCCGAACTCCCCGGCGATGAGGTCGACCAGACCCGCTGACCGCAACACAGGGTTTGTCGCCAGCTGTTCTTCGGCCCAGGCGAGGATCTCGCCGGTCAGCTTGTGACCGCCACGGGGCCCGGGCTTGCCCGACACCAGGCCGTCCAGCCCGTACTCGGCCAAGGCCGCGGCTGCTTGGTAGTACGACGGGCGGGAGTACCCGAACGCCGCCGCGATAGCGGTGATCGATTCGCCGTCGACCTGGACCCGGCGCACCATCTCGTACTTGACCTGCACCGCGTCCCGCGCGTCGAAGAACTCCGCGCTGAGGAACACCGGGTCGCTCACCCGTTCGGGGTGCGGGTTCAGGCACCGCGCCGCGCGCAACGCCGTCACCTTCGGATCCTCCACGTGTTCCCGGACCGGCATGACGCCTCCCAACCGACAAGGCCGTTAGGAGAATTTTGCCGATAATGAGTGATGAGGCGACTACGACATGCCGTAGAGCCCTCGACAGTTCCAGAAACACGCACGTCCCTGTTTGAGTTCCGGCGGTGGGTGGCACATGGCGTCGAGACCTCCACGGCGTAATCCGCCTAACGTTCACGGCGTAATCCGCTTTACGCCTTGATCTCCACTCCGCACGGAACGCTGCTGGTCGATCAAGCCCGCCAGAGCCAGCAGGCCCTCGGTGGTGAACGGGCACCGGCCGTCGGCGACGACCACGAACGGATCGACCCCTGCCACGTCGGTCCACCCCGCAGGAAGGGAGAACAGCACGCCGTTCTCGTCGTGCAGATGGACCCGGTCCTCACCCCAGTTGTGGCGGTGAGCGACGAATTCGAAGTCCCGGCCGAACAGCGGATGGAATCGGTGCGTCACCCGGACCCGGCGGTATCGATCGTCGGGATGGGGTGTAGTCGACGGCGTTGTCCAAG
>NZ_JBDPLV010000166.1:0-3327 GCF_039871605.1 Acrocarpospora sp. B8E8
ATTTGGAGACGACCAGGATCACTCGGCACGCGTTCCGCCCGGACTGGAACTACACCATCCACCCGGCTACCACATCGAAGATCACGGTCGAGCCAGCCTGAGGCGTTATTTCAGGCTGAGCTCTTAGCGCCGATGGCGAACGCGGTCGCGGCGGCGCTCATCCCTTTTGTCGGTGCTGCCGATCCGGCTGGCCCAGCGGATCACGGGCGAGGTCACCCGCTGGGCCTGTTCTTCGCGGGTTGAGGGTCTGCGGTTTGGTGTGCTGCCCCTGATCGGGCGTGGCGGCTGGATCTTCGGATGGCGGCGGGTAGGTAGATCTTTTCACCGGCAGCGTGACCTGCGGTTTTGCTGCGGATCAAGGCCCGGTTTTGTCGTAGCTGCTGGATAGCGTGAGGGTGGTTGTTCGGATCCGCCGAAGCGAAAGGGGGGCGCCTTCATGCTCGGTTCTCCGATCGACGTGCGGGATCCCTCCCGTGCGAAGGGCGTCCGGGGACGCGAGCTGCCCGCGTTCCTGAAGGGCACGGTGCTGGACCCGGACTACGTCCCGCCCCGACGTTCCGCCGACGACACCTACGACGATGCGCACAGCGACGCCTACGGCGAGGCAGGGCAGCAGAACACTCCGCAGCAGAACATACGGCAGCAGTTCCTCCACGGCCGCTCCACCGACTCTGGCCGCTCCACCGACTCTGGCCGCTCCACCGATCCTGGCCGCTCGGCCGACGCCGACCGCTCCACCGACGCCGACGGTGCCCGCTCGGCAGGGCCGGAGGACTCTGGCGAGCCGGGGGGTTCCGGGATGCTGGTGACCCAACTCAGGCAGCTCGCCTCCCGGATTGCGGTGGCCGACCTGCCCGAGGCCGCCGGGTTGTGCCTGGGCGAGACGGAGGACCTGCTGTTCGCCCAGGACCGGCTGAGCTCGGCGATCGCCGCGCGGGTGGGGCGGGTGCATGCGTCGGGTGAGGCCAGGAGTGCCGGCAGCGGTGGGCACGCCTCGACCGGGACGTGGTTGCGCGCTTCGGCGGGGATGAGCGGTGCGGGCGCCTCCCGTCTGATCCGGCTGGCCACCCAGCTGGCCCGCCTGCCCACCGTCCGGGACCGGCTGGCCCGCGGTACTCTCGCCGAGGGGTCGGCTGAGGCGATCAGCCGGGTCACCGCCCACCTGACCGACGCCCAGGCCGGGCTGGCCGAGCCGATCCTGCTGGATTTGGCCGACCGCGCCTCCCCAGCCGAGATCCGCAAGGCCGGGCGATACCTGCGGGAGCTGCTGGACCCGGGCACCCTGGACGATGACGCCGACACCGACTACGCCACCCGCTTCCTGCTGGTCCGCCCGTCCAGCACCGGCGGCGTGGAAGGGGAGTTCCGGCTGCCGCGTGAGGCCGGCGCCCGGCTGCGCGAGTTCCTGGCCGCCTACGCCAGGCCGAAGGGTAAAGATGAGGACCGCCCGCTCCGGGTCCGGCAGGCCGACGCCCTGTCGGCGCTGTTGAGCAAGAAGGTCACCACCGAACTGCTGGTCCTGGTCCGCGCCGAATCCCTCCCCACCGACCACCCCACCACCGACCACATCACTGACCACATCACCGGCCACCCCACCCATGACGCCGACTCCACCCATGCGGCCTCCACCGCAGCGTCCGCCACGTCCGCCATGCCCGCCACGTCCGCCACGGGGGCGCCGCTATCGCGGAGCGCATCCGGACGCGCCGACCCCGCTGACCCCGACACCGCCAACCCCGACACCGCCAACGCCCACACCACCGGCTCCAGCGATACTCGGCCCGGGACACCTCCGGCCGGTGACCGCTCGACCTGCCGCGCGAGCGGCCCCCGCCACCCTGGAGGCACAGGCTCAGCCGGAGCGGGTGCCGGCAGCGCGGACACCGGTTCAGCCGGGGCAGGTACAGGCAGCACGAGCACCGGTTCAGCCGGGGCAGGTACAGGCAGCATGGACACGGGTTCAGCCGGAGCGGGTGCCAGCAGCACAGACACGGGTTCGGCCGGAGCAGGTGCCAGTGCGGGCACGGGTGAGGGGCCGGGGGAGGAGGCGTGCAGGACCTGTGGGCACGCGCCGGACCGGCTGGCACCCGGACTGCTGATCGCCACCGGGCAACTGCTGCCCATCTCCGACATCCACCGACTCGCCCGCACCTCGAAACTGGTCCGCATGGTCGTCAACGCCCAGGGCCAGGTCTTGGACATGGGCCGCGCGGTTCGCCTGGCCACCCCCGCCCAGCGGCGGGCCGTCCTGGCCCGCTATACCTCCTGTTACTGCGAGGGCTGCCCCATTCCGGCCGACATGGCCGAAATCGACCACGTCAAAGGCTGGGCCGACGGCGGCACCACCGACCTCGACCAACTCGCCCCCGCCTGCACCTGGCACAACCGCGACAAAGCAACCCACCCCGACCGCTACCGCCTCCGCCGCAACGACGACGGCACCTGGACCCTCCTCTACCTCGGGAAAAGGAACCGCTACGCCGGACGATTCCGACGCTGAACCGGACCGGCACGAGCACGCCACCACCACCCAGGGCCGGGAACCGTCCGTGCCGACTCTGCGTGCCGACTCTGCGTTTGGTCGGCGCCGACTTCGTCGGGTCCTTCGGCGTTGACAGTGCGTATGGCCGCGTGCCGATCTGCGGGAGATCGCGGCACTAGATCGCCATGACTGCCTCGTTGTCGCCCCTGGTCAACGCGGCCTCAACCACGCCTACAGCCTGCTGTCCGACACGATCCGTGCCACACTCGTCTGCGGCCTCGATCCTCATGCCGGATTCCTCCATAGCGGCCAGCGCAACAACGCCCTCGCGCTCGACCTGATGGAAAAGTTCCGCGCCGTCATCGCGGACTCCGTCGTCATCGGCGCATTCAACAACGGCGAGCTGAAACGCCGCGACGTCAGCGAGGCGCTGGGCACCGTGAACCTTCGTGAAGAAGCGCGGAAGAATCTCATCGCCGCCTACGGACGAAGGATCACCTCCATATTCCAGCATCCCCTGTTTAGCTACACGGTCATCTGGCGTCGCGCCATCGAGATCCAGGAACGGCTCGTGGTCGGCGTCATCGACGGCACCCAGCCCGGATACCAGGGCATCCGCTTCCGATAGGCCTGGACCAGCGTCACCTCATCGCCTACAAAATCACCGACGACCCCGAAGAACCAGATCTCAGACTTCCTCCGCTCACACCGCGACCGCGTTAGGGAGCATGCGGAAATAAATCCGTTGTCTCGTGATCGGTGATCTAATCGTGTGGTGAAGCTCCGTACGATGGCCGCCGATGAGCGTGAACGCTTGGAGAGCGGGCTGACCCGCCGCTGGCTCG
>NZ_JBDPLV010000167.1:0-2929 GCF_039871605.1 Acrocarpospora sp. B8E8
AAATGCTTGAAAAGAAGATCTCCAGCTGAAACATAATGTTCAACCAAAGGAATCCGTCAAAATAGACGGGGTTGTGCATCATGCACTGGCTTTTAGCACACTGTTGAGTTCTCAAGAAACGCACACGAACATCCAGCCTTCGAATCGAAGGATTCTCAACCGGAGGTGTCGTTCACGCTGTGTCGCGATCTTCGCAAGCTTCCCGATCTCTGTCAAATCAACCGACTTGACACTGACCTGATCATCTTGCGGGACTTCGGACCACCCCGAATCCGGGGCAACCCCTCTAACTTACCAGCCCGAATCGACTCTTGCGAACCGATCTTCCGAACCGCCATGTTTCGAGGGATCGTCGTGATCGATCTGGCACACCAACAACCGCCACCGAAGTGAGAGGGATTGGATTGCGCCGGGCGATCCCGACAAGAAAACATTAGCAGCCTCCACGAGTGCGGCAGCACGAACAACGCCGGGAAGACGGCGGACGACCCCAGGGCGACGGCCCCGGACTCCCCCGGGACGACGCTATGAGCGGTGGGATCTCCAGGGCTCTGTCCACAGCGATGGGAGTTATCCACAGGCGTCACGGAGTCGCCGTGCGGGCAGATCCGCCAGACATAGAGTGTCCGGGTGAGCAGCGACATGCCCCCAGCGGCGAAGAGGGTTCCGGCCGAGCGCACACATCACGGCGACACCGTGATCGACGAATACGCCTGGCTCATCAAGAAGGACGATCCGGACACGGTCGCCTACCTGGAGGCGGAGAACGCCTACACCAACGCGGCCTCCGCGCATTTGAAGCCCCTTCAGGATTCGATCTTCCAGGAGATCAAGGGCCGGACTCTGGAAACCGACCTCAGCGTGCCGACGCGCAAGGGGGCCTGGTGGTATTACTCGCGCACCGAGGAAGGCAAGCAATACGGCATTCAATGCCGTGTGGCGGCCGACGGCGACGATCCGCCGGTGTTGACGCCCGGGGAGCCGTTGCCTGGGGAGCAGATCCTGCTCGATGGCAACGAGTTGGCCGGGGACAGCCCGTTCTTCGCGATCGGCACCAGCTCGGTGAGCCCCGATGGCACGATGCTCGCCTACTCCACTGATTTCTCCGGGGATGAAAGGTTCACGCTCAGGTTCAAGAGCCTGAGCACCGGCGAAGTGCTCAGTGACGAGATCCCTGGAATCTTCTACGGCGGCGCCTGGGCGGGTGACGGGTCGGCGTTCTTCTACACGATGGTCGATGAGGCTTGGCGGCCGAATCGGGTGTTCCGCCACACGCTGGGGTCAGCAGATCCGGATCCCGTGGTCTTCCAGGAGGACGACGAGCGCTTCTGGATCGGCATCGGACTCTCGCGAAGCGAGCGTTTCCTGATCCTCGGAGCACACAGCAAGATCACCAGCGAGGTTCGGTTCCTGGACGCGAACAACCCGTTGGGCGAGTTCACCGTGATCCGCCCCCGGGAGACCGGTGTCGAGTATCACGTTGACCACCAGAACGACCGGTTCCTCGTGCTGCACAACCAGGGCGCCGCGAACTTCGAGTTGGCCAGCGCCCCGGTTGACGATCCCGCGGTCTGGACTGCCGTGATCCCGCATCGTGAGGACACCCGGCTGCTGGATGTGGACGCCTTCCAGTCGCACCTGGTCGTGCACTTCCGCCGGGATGGGCTCACAGGCCTGCGGATCCTGCCCGAAGGCGCGGAGCCTTACGAGATCGAGTTTCCGGAACCGCTGTATGACGTCGCGCCTTCGGGGAACTCGGAGTTCGTCACGTCGCGGCTTCGGCTTGGCTACACCTCGATGGTCACCCCGCCCTCGGTGTATGACTTCGACCTGCCGAGTCACACGCTCATTCTTTTGAAGCGGCGGCCGGTGCTCGGCGGTTACGACCCGGCGGACTACGAGCAGTTCCGTGAGTGGGCCACGGCCGAAGATGGCACGAGGATCCCGATCTCGCTCGTCATCAGGAAGGGCACGCCGCGGCCCGCGCCCACGCTTCTGTACGGCTACGGGAGCTACGAGAACTCGATCGATCCGTACTTCTCGGTCGCCCGGCTGTCACTGCTGGATCGGGGGTTCGCATTCGCCGTCGCGCATGTGCGCGGTGGCGGGGAGATGGGCCGGCACTGGTATGAGGACGGCAAGCTCAACCGGAAGAAGAACACCTTCACCGACTTCGTGGCCGTCGCGCGGCATCTGAAGAGCGAATGGTCGGGTCCGATCATCGCGCGGGGCGGGTCGGCGGGCGGGCTGCTGATGGGCGCGGTGGCCAATCTGGCGCCCGAGGAGTTCACGGCGATCGTGGCCGAGGTTCCGTTCGTGGACGCGTTGAACACGATCCTGGATCCGTCGCTGCCGCTGACTGTGATCGAATGGGACGAGTGGGGCGATCCCCTGCACAATGCGGACGTGTACGCGTACATGAAGTCGTACTCGCCGTATGAGAATGTCCGCGATGACGTTTACCCCCCAATCCTTGCGATCACGTCGTTCAACGACACTCGAGTCTTCTATCACGAGCCCGCCAAGTGGATCGCGCGTCTGCGTGCGGTGGCGCAGGGAGGGCCGTTCCTTTTGAAGACCGAGATGGGTGCCGGGCACGGGGGGCGTAGCGGCCGCTACGACGCCTGGCACGAGGAAGCGTTCACGCTCTCCTGGATCCTCGACCGAGTTGGAGTATCACAGTAACGGGATCCCTCTCGTAAACGAGGGGCCTTTCAGTCCGCAGGGTACGAGGGCCGCCGTTACCAGCACCAGCCAACACCAAGACCGTAGGAGGTGACCGAAGTTGGCTACGTTTCACGTAGGCGAGAAGACCCACCCATCTGTGCCTCCTCAGCAGGTGGCTCTGGAATTGGAGTCAGCAGACACTCCCCGGATCGGGAACGAAACGGGACTCCAACGCCGCCAGGCAACCGGCGTGGAACATGTG
>NZ_JBDPLV010000168.1:0-2856 GCF_039871605.1 Acrocarpospora sp. B8E8
TGTCATGCGAATGGGCCGCCAGGCCCGTTGAGTGGGTCTGGCGGCCCTGTTCGGCCGGTTCATGGTCAGGCCTTGTTGAAGATGTTCTTGGCCCAGAGGTAGGAGGCGGCGGCGATGCCGGCGCACCAGGCGGTGGCGGTGGCGCCGCTGCTGCCGATCGGGGTGCCGAGGAGGAGGCCGCGGACGGTTTCCATGACGGGGGTGAAGGGCTGGTATTCGGCGAACCAGCGCAGGATGGTGGGCATGGAGTCGGTGGGGACGAAGCCGCTGCCGAGGAAGGGCAGCAGGATCAGGGGCATGGGGGCGTTGCTGGCGGCCTCGGGGGTCGGGGACTTCATGCCGAGGGCGACCGCGAGCCAGGTGATGGCGACGACGAACAGGGTGAGCAGGCCGGCGGCGGCCAGCCATTCGACGGCGGTGGCGTCGGGGCCGGAAGCCGAGCGCGAAGGCGATGCCGATGACGGCGGCCATGCCGAGGAGCTGCTGGATGACGCTGCCGACGATGTGGCCGGTCAGGACCGAGGCTCGGGAGATCCGCATGGTGCGGAAGCGGGCGATGATGCCTTCGGTCATGTCGGTGGCGACCATGACGGCGGTTCCGGTCGCGGCGGGGGCCACCGCCATGAGCAGGATGCCGGGGACGACGTAGTTGACGTAGGCGTCGCGGCCGCCGCCGCCGAGTCCTTCGCCGAGGGTGCCGCCGAAGACGTAGACGAACACGATCAGGATGATGACGGGAGTGGCGATCAGCTGCACGGTCATGGACGGGTAGCGGAGCAGGCGCTTGAGCTGGCGCCGGATCATGGTGGAGTTGTCGCGCAGGGCGAGGGACAGGGTGCTCATCGGGTGGCCTCGGTTTTCTGCTGGCCGGTGAGGGTGAGGAAGACGTCGTCGAGGTCGGGGGTGTGCAGGCTCATCTCGGCGATGTCGATCGAGTGTTCGTCCAGGAGGGTGAGCAGTTGGCGGATCGCGGGGACGCTGCCGTCGCTGGGCACTTGCAGGGTGAGCGCGTCGGGGTCGGTGATGCCTGCGCCGATGAGGTGTCGCGCGGTGTCGAGCAGGTGCGCATCGGCGAAGGTGAGCTCGATGTGGCCGCCGGGGATGCGCCGCTTGAGTTCTTCGGCGGTGCCTTCGGCGATCAGCCGTCCGTGGTCGAGGAGGGCGATGCGGTCGGCGAGTTCGTCGGCCTCCTCCAGGTATTGGGTGGTGAGGAAGATGGTGACGCCGCTGGTGATGAGTTCACGCACGATCTGCCACATGGAGCGGCGGCTGCGCGGGTCCAGCCCGGTGGTGGGCTCGTCCAGGAAGATCAGGCGAGGGTCGCCGACCAGCGTCATCGCCAGGTCGAGGCGGCGCTGCATACCGCCGGAGTAGGTGCTGGCCGGTTTGCGCGCCGCGTCGACCAGGTCGAACCGGTCGAGCAGTTCGGCGGTCTTGTGCTTGCCGTCTCTGCGGGACAGGTGCTTGAGGTCGGCCATGAGGAGCAGGTTCTCCTCGCCGGTGAGCAGCTTGTCGAGGGCGGAGTACTGCCCGGTGACGCCGATCGCGCCGCGTACGTCGTCCGGCTTGCGGGCCAGGTCGAATCCGGCGACCTGGACTGTGCCGCCGTCGGCGGGGATGAGGGTGGAGAGGATCTGGACGGTGGTGGTCTTGCCGGCGCCGTTCGGGCCGAGCAGGGAGAAGATCGTTCCTACGGGGACGGCCAGGTCGACGCCGTCGAGTACGACCTTGTCGCCGTAGGACTTGCGCAGGCCGTTCGCCGCGATGGCCAGGTTCGTCATGTTGGTGCTCCTTTAGAGGCTGCGGGTCAGAGGCTGCGGGTCAGAGGCTGCGGGTCAGAGGCTGCGGGCGGTGATGTCGCCGTAGGCGGTGGTCGCGTGGATGTCGAGCTCGGCGGTGCCGTCGTTCTTGAGCGCGTTGTGGGTCCGGCCGTAGCCGGTGCCGGCGTCCAGCGCGGCCGAGACGCCCGGCGCCACGGAGACCTCGATGTCGCCCATGTCGGTGCGCAGGGCGACCCGGCCGCGTACGGCTTCGGCGACGCGGATGTCGCCCTTGGCGGTGCTGATCTCCGCGGGGCCGGTGAGGCGGCCGACCAGGACGTCACCGGCGACGGCGGTGATGCGGGCGCTCGCGGCCTCGTCGACCTTGATCTGGTCGTACGCGCCCTCGAAGGTCACCTCGCCCAGCCGTCCGACGGCCCGGAACTCGGTGGCGGCGGCCTTGGCCTCGACCTGGGAACCGGCGGGCAGCTGGACCGTTACCTCGATGGCTCCGCAGGCGCCGAAAAGCTGGTTCTGCACGGGCACCTTGATCCGCAGGACGCCGTCGCCGTATTCGACCTTGGTCTGCTTCGCGGTCTGTACGTCGCGGCTTTTGGCGGCGTCGGCGGGGTGGATCTCGACCGTGGTGTCGGTCCGGTCGGCGGCGATGAACTGCACCCGCCCGGCGGGGATGTCCAGGACGGCGGAGATCGGGGCGGGGGTGTCGAACTTCTGCATCATGCTCTCCCAGTGCTGTGTCGTTCCGCGTGTTTCGAGCACTGGAAAAGCTACGTTGCCTTCATGAATCCTTTAACTACTTCATTGCGCTAAGACCGGGTCATCGCAGCTAGATGGCCTTAAATTGTTGCAACGGTCTATCGGTTAATGCAACATCTGAAGTCGCAGTTGTTGCAATGGGCGCGTGTGGACGCTATGCTCGGGGCATCACGTGGCGCGAAGGAGAACGCGATGCCAGGGGGCAGGCTCACCCAGCAGGAACGCCAGCAGATCGCCTTGGGGCTGGGAGACGGGCTCGCCTACGCGGAGATCGCCAGACGCCTCGACCGTCCGACCTCGACGGTCACGCGTGAAGTGA
>NZ_JBDPLV010000169.1:0-2550 GCF_039871605.1 Acrocarpospora sp. B8E8
TGCGTTGCGGCATGAGGCCGCTCGTGATGAGTAGCTACGTCGATGTGGAGGTTCGGATGAGGTGATGCCGAGGGCGTAGCCAGATCAGTGTCCGAGATCTGTCTCCACCGTGACGTGCGTGGCCGGTAACGGCCGGGTGCGAAGCTCGCGGTAAAGCCCAAGGGTGCCCGCTCCGTCTGGGGGCCACAGGCGAGGAGAAGGCTGGATATGGGGCGAACAACATTGAACCCTTGCTGATGCCTCGTGAGAGAGACATCCTGCGACGGAAAGCAAGGTCAGGATGACAGGGGCCGGTCGTTGAGAGACGATGGGCGACGGCCAAGGATGCATCATGGCCGTGTGGACACCGCCGTCCCCGGGGTATAGAGGGCGCCCAACCCCAGCCGCGTCTCATGCGTGCGGAACATGAAAACCCCGTCAGGGTCCGGGTCTCGATAACGGTGACCCGGTAAGCCGATCGTGAGAAGAGCCCAACTCCCCGGCGGGAACAGGATGCCCAAGAAGCGAAGGCCGGTGGCCGAAAGGCGTCAGGAAGGCGGGACCGATGGCCAACTCCTCCGTTGGTCGTCTCGTATAACTGGCCGGATACCGGGCCTGGTGCCCGGACGCGAAAGCGTGCTGACGTGTGGCAGGTGGGCCTTTGCAGATGAACTGTCTGAGCGCCGGAACCGAAGGATAAGTTGGACACCTCGTGGTGAATGGACTGGAGGACCCCCCGCGTAAGGGCCTGGACGCAGTTGAGTGGGATGACATCGACTGGCGGACGTGCGAGCGGGAGGTACGGCGTCTTCGGCAGCGGATCTTCAAGGCCGTGCAGGGGGGTGACTGGCCGAAGGTCAGGAGCCTGCAGAAGCTGATGTTGCGGAGCCGGTCGAACACGCTGCTGAGCGTGCGGCAGGTGACGCAGCGCAATGCTGGGCGCAAGACGGCGGGCATCGACGGTGAGGTCGCTTTGACTTCGCAGGCTCGGGCCGAAGTGGCGGTGCGGGTGCATGAGTCCGTCTCGTCCTGGCGGCCGTCCGCGGTCAAGCGCGTGTTCATACCGAAGGTCAATGGAAAGCTGCGCGGTCTCGGTATTCCCGTGATCATGGATCGGTGTCATCAGGCGCGGGTCCGTGGGGCACTGGAGCCCGAGTGGGAGGCCCGGTTCGAACCTCGATCGTATGGGTTTCGGCCGGGGCGTGGCTGCCAGGACGCGATCGGCGCGGTCTACCAGGCGTGCAAGGGCTCGATGGCCAAACGCCTGTGGGTGCTGGACGCGGATTTGGCTGCGGCATTCGACAAAATCGATCACGAAAGTCTGCTCTCGTCCATCGGATCGTTCCCGGCCAGGGACATGATCCGCGACTGGTTGAAAGCGGGAGTGATTGAGGCCGGCAAGGGATTCGCGCCGACCGAGGAGGGAACTCCTCAAGGCGGCGTTATAAGCCCTTTGCTCCTGAATGTCGCATTACATGGGCTGGAGGAAGCCGCCGGGGTCCGGTACCACACCAACGTCAGACACGCTGGTGAGACGGTGCAGGGCTCCCCGATCTTGATTAGGTACGCCGACGACTTCGCGGTGTTTTGCCACAGCCAGGAGCAGGCACGGCAGGTCAAGGCGCGGCTGACGGTATGGCTGGCCCCCCGGGGCTTGTCCTTCAACCAGGACAAGACGCAGATCGTCCACCTGTCGCAGGGGTTCGATTTTCTCGGGTTTAACGTCCGCCGCTACCGCCTCAAGCTGCTGATCAAACCGAGCAAGGCGGCGATTGGGCGGCTCCGGGAAAGGCTCTCGGCCGAGATGCGCGTATTGCGCGGCTCGCACGCGATGGCGGTCATCGCCAAATTCAACCCCATTGTCCGGGGTTGGACGGCCTACTACCGGAGTGTGGTGGCATCCAAGGCGTTCAGCTCGATGGACACCCATATGTGGAGGCTCACCTACAAGTGGGCGAACCATAGCCACCCGAACAAGCCGAGGAGCTGGGTCGTCGCCCGGTACTTCGGCAAGTTCAACAAGTTCAGGAACGACCGGTGGGTGTTCGGGCATCGCGACAGCGGTGCCTATCTTCTCCGGTTCTCCTGGACCGACATCGTCCGGCACGTCATGGTCAACGGTGCGGCGTCCCCCGACGACCCTGCCCTGGCCGACTACTGGGCCAAGCGGCGGCAACGGGTCAAACCCCCGCTGGATGGGTACACACTGCGCCTGCTCACCAGGCAAGCCGCACGGTGCCCACTATGCGGCGATCACTTGCTCACCGCCGAGCAGCCACCCCAGTCCCCACCCGAGTGGGAACGCTGGTGGCTGCAGGTCACCCGAAGGGCGATAGTCGCTGACTATCTCGTCCATCTCGGGGACTCCGGCTCACCGGACGGTGATCAAACCCGCCTCGTGCACGCCACCTGTCAGCGCGGACTTCAAGCCCGCCTGCGCAGGCAACCAGCACAGCCAACCTGACGGCCGTTGTGGCTTGCTTGAGCCGTATGCCGCGATGAGTGGCACGTACGGTTCTGAGGGGGCCGGAGCACGGTAACGTGCTCCGGCTACCCGGCATTGTTTCATGC
>NZ_JBDPLV010000017.1:0-165147 GCF_039871605.1 Acrocarpospora sp. B8E8
TCGTCACCGCAACCAACCACGGCATCGACGCCTTCCATGCGCTCCGTGACGCCTTCCTCGGCAACCCCTGGACGCTGTCTCAAGCCACCGCATAACCCCAGCTCACGGATACGTGTGAGTGGTTACGCTTGATTCTGCACAAGCTTTCGGATCATTTCTAGTGGTCAAACAATTGCGCGACCTGAGGAGTAGCCTTGTTCGTGTCAAAGCGGAAAGAAGTGAAGTTGTAAGAGAGTTTCTATTGCGGACAGACGAAGCTATAGGGATTCAGGGTTAAACACACTTGTCGCCAACCCTATGGTGGCGATAAGAGTCATTGACGGAGAGCTATGATAGAGAACGATCCGCTTTACAAGCGAGATCCAGAAGCTTGGAACTCGTATCTTGCGGAAGGGAATGCGCGACAGCCGCGTAAGCGTGTCAGCGCTGATTTGATCATTCGTAACACCAAGGACCAAATATTGCTCGTCAATCCAACCTATAAGCCAGATTGGGATCTTCCTGGGGGAATGGCAGAGGCTAATGAACCTCCACTCCACACTGTTAAACGTGAACTCTTTGAAGAGCTCGGGATAGAGCCGAAGGTAGGCGCTCTTCTCTGTGTTGATTGGGTTTCTCCACATGGACCGTGGGATGACCTAATAAACTTCATCTTTGATGGCGGAATAATCAACGATGCCCAGATTGAAGGAATGCAACTTCGCGATAGCGAACTATCCGCATATGAATTCTGCGACGAGGCCCAAGCTCAGATACGCTTGCGACCCTATGTTTGGCGTCGGCTATCCATGGCATTGGAGGCGTTGCAAACAGGATGTGCTCATTACTTGCAGGACGGATTTCGTCAATAGCCCGATTATCCGGAGCCCAGGCCGGAACCTAACGACAGTTACCGGGTTGTCGGGGCAGACTCGGGCCTGGACAGCCGGGCAGGACGGATCAGGCGGGACCCATCGCGTCCTGTACGTCAGGAGATCTTTCCTTGCCAGTTTCCCCGCGCCAAGTGGATCTCTCCGTCGGCCGCGATGGACACTTTCGCCCCGTAGATCGGCAGGCTTCCGTCTACAAGCCATTGATGCCGTATCTCTTCCAAGATGTTCCACAGTCGGCGAGGTCCCCCCTGATGGACGGTGGACGCCTCCCCCTTAAGACCGATCGCTCTGGCCCATGATCCGTCTTGGTGAAACATCAGCGCCGTTCGCAGGCCGTCGGCGTCCTCATCAAAGCTGTGTGCTATCCCGGGTGCCGTCACTTCCAGCATCGATTGCAGTTCCCAGGACTCCCGTACATCGGTCACCGGATACCGGCCCTGTGTGATCTCCTCACCGACCTCATCGCGCGCCCGGTCGGCCAGTTCATCCAGCCTGGCCGGGTAGTCGATGCCCGATCTCGTCCCCATGAATCCGGCCCGATCCCACAAGACCCGACCAGCCGCGCCGCCATCATCGGCCCTATCCGCCACAATGATGATCATCGTGTTGGCGATGGTGGTAACCAATCGCCCCCCAGGCCGCAGCGCCGCCAACCAGCTTGCCGGGAGCGGACGCACAGCCACCGTTGCCACGATCCGGTCATACTCCCCGGGAAGCGGACCAGTCGCATCGCAGGTGACGATGCCAGGACGCAGGCCGATGCCCTCCAGACGTTCAGCGGCGATCTCCACCAGGTAGGGGTCAACGTCGATGCTGGTCACCTGGCCATCGCCAAGCCGTCGAGCCAGCAGGGCAGTGCCATAACCCGAGCCGACCCCGACATCTAGCACGGTCACGTCATCAGTGATGTCGGCGTGCTGAAACATACTGACCACAAGCCCCGGCAGAGTAGATGAGGATGTGGGCCGCCCCCCGGGGTGATCACCCGAGGTGGCGTGGTCGGCATGCGACGGCCCTACCCTGGTCACCAACGAGACGTTACGGTATGCCGAATCCAGCCACGCCTGTTCGTCCTTGCCGCCATCCTTCAGCGTCCAAATCCCCCCCGACCTGCCCCACCACCGAGGGACGAGCAGATGACGAGGGATGGCCGACACCGGCCCACGCCACCGAGACGTGGGCCGGGTCACCTGGTTCGCCAGCCGTTCAGCGTGAACTTTCCAGGTCACGTCTGGTGCGCCCTTCAGGCCGTGACTGCGGCGACCGCGTTCGCCCGGTCACTGACCGTCTCGGCAGGCGCGCAGTCGTTACCGTCGCTGTCGGGGTTACATTCGGCGCTCTTGGCCGGGACGGTCGCGACCAGATCTCGCCATCGCTGACCGTACAGGATCTCCGCCAAGGGCGTGACCTTCACATTCCCCGCGATCATGAACCGTGACAGCACACACGGCCACACATCGCCGTTGGTGCCGATGGCCGCCTTACCCTTCCCGCATCCGCCGCAGAGCTGCGAGGGATCAGGTTGCAGCAGCGTGACCCGTCCAGCGCCACGAACACGGTCAACGCGGATGCTGGACACTCCCATGCTCTCCAGTTCCGCCCGCGCCTGTTCCACGCGCTGACCGTCCAATCCCCAGGATTCCGGCCCGCAGCGGAATTCCCCGCCGAACCGCTTCGGCGATGTTCTCCCGGGTACGGGCATGGCTGCTGTCACGACCGGTGATTGCGCTGTGCTCGGCCGCATGATCGGAGTAGTAGCTGAACGCCAGTGACACCTTCGGACAGCCGAACAACTCCCACCACTCATCCCGCACATGAACGAGGTTGCTGAACACCTCAACTCTCATGCCGGTACCGATCGCATGCCGAAGAAGTTCGGCGAAATGCGGGTGAAGGGTGGGCTCACCGCCGATGAACTGAATTCCAGCGGCACCAGCCGCCGCCGCATCGCTGATCAGGGTGTGCCAGTCATCGGCCGTCATGCTGCCGTGCTCGCCGGTCGGCCCGGAGTCGGCATAGCAGTGCACGCAGTGAAGTTGGCAGCGCCCGGTTATCTCCAGTTCCAGACGCCAGCCCAGCAGTGCTAGCGCTTCCCTCGCCTGCCCCTGCATCAAGACTCCTCCTCTCGCTTTGAACTCGTGGGCATTCACCCGCGAGCATGTCTAGAGTCGTAGCCAAGTTCCACAGATGCCCTGTCCGCATGTTGTCCGCAGCCAGCAGCGGGCAGCCGCCCACCAAGATCGAGGGAGCCAGTACCGGGCAGTCACCGCTGATTGTGCTCTTGGATTATCAACCGTGCCCGGTTGGATCGCGCCGCGATACTCTGCCCCCGCTCCGCATCCCAGCAACCCGCGATGGTTCTCGCCGTACCCCCCTGCACCCGCCGCTCGATCATCCGGGGTCAGCCACTCCCCATTAAGGGCGGCCGTGCACGCAGGACAACCAGCCGAAGGTCACCGGGCAATGTACACGCGAGGCCACCCTTGACAGGTCGCGCCTGATAGGCCCCGGACCCATCGGCAGCTAGCGGGAGCAGGCGGCAGCCTGGCGCAATCAGCGCCGCGCCCGCAGCGTGCAATAGACCAGCTCTCCCAGCTGACTCAACAGCCCCGGGAGCCTCGCAACAGTTGTGTCACAATCCAGGATTCGGTTTGCCGGAACCCGACGGACCCATGATCGCCACGACCTCGCCGGGGAGCGCGGTGAACGTGACCCCGGCCAGCGCAGGCACCGGGCCGGACGGTGAGTCGTAGGACCGGCCCAGGCCTTCAGTCGTGATCACTGGGGCCAGACGCGGATCTGGTCGCCCGGCCGCAACGGCGCGGAGATCAACAGCCATCCTCGCTCCTCGTTCACTACTTCGATCTGGACATCCCCGGCATGACCGCCCCGGTGCACGCGGATCGAGCGGTCGCGGAGGGCCAAGGAGGGAACGATCGGAGTGGATCCGCGCCACCGCACCGGCACGCTGATCACCGATGGAGGCGGCGGTTCCGCCCGGGCCGCCAGCGCCTGCGGGGATCTGGCCTGGGACGCCAGCGCCCACGACCCCGCCGTGACGACGACGAGCACGCCGCCGCCCACGACTTCCCCGCCCACGCCTGGCAGCTGGCCGCGACCCTGACCGAATACCTGGACCGGCAGGGGCACTGGCACGACTGGCTCACCACCCAGCACACCGCCCTGGACGCCGCGCGCCGCGCCGCGGACCTGCGGGGCCAGGCCGTCTCGCAGCGCGGCCTGGCCCGCGCCTCCAACTGGTCGGACCAGCACGAGAACGCCCTGTTCCACTTCACCCACGCGCTGCAGCTGTACGCCCGCCTGGACGACCGCGCCGGGCAGGCCCGCGTCCACCGCGGCCTGTCCCACACCCTGGGCCGGATGGGCCGCCAGGCCGAGGCGCTGGACCACGCCCGGCGCGCCCTCGCCCTGCTGCGGGGCGCCGGCGATCCGGCCGGTGAGGCGGTCACGCTCAACGCGGTGGGCTGGCACCTCGCCCAGCTGGGCGACCACCGTCAGGCCCTGCGGCACTGCCGGCGCGCCCTCACCCTGCCGCGCGAGCTCGGCGATCGCTCCGGCCAGGCGTACACCTGGGACACCCTCGGCTACGCCCACCACCACCTCGGCGAGGACCACCGGGCCGCCGACTGCTACCGGCACGCCATCGCCCTCTACCGGGATCTCGACATGTGCTACTACCAGGCCGAGACGCTCACCCATCTGGGGGACGCCCAGGCCGCCGCCGACACCGAGGCGGCGCGGCGGGCCTGGAGCCAGGCCCTGGAGATCCTCGACGATCTAGGCCACCCCGAGGCCGGGCAGGTCCGCGCCAAACTCGACACCCTCCGGGCGGAACGCTAGCCCGTGCGGGTGCTGGCACTCGCATCCGCGAGGATCGGCAGGTAAAGGACGAAGCGGGCGCCGCTGGGGCTGTCCTCGATGTGCAGGGTTCCGCCCAGGGCTTCGGCGATCTGCCGGGCGATCGGCAGGCCGAGTCCCGCGCCGCCCGCGTCCCTGGTGCGGGCCGCGTCCAGCCGGGTGAAGCGCTGGAAGACCAGTTCCCACTTGTGCGGAGGGATGCCGGGCCCGTCGTCGAGCACTTCCAGCACCGCGACGCCGTCAGGGAACCGCTGGTCGTCACTGGGGTCGCCCGGCTGCTTCCGGACGGTGACCTTGATCGTGGTGTGGGCGTGCCGTTCGGCGTTCTCGACGAGGCTGGCGAGCAGGCGGGTCAGCTGGGAGCGATCCCCCGCTACGAGGACGTCCGAGTCAAGCGCGTGCTCGACCTGCTTGG
Source organism: Acrocarpospora sp. B8E8 (assembly GCF_039871605.1). Taxonomy (NCBI): domain Bacteria; kingdom Bacillati; phylum Actinomycetota; class Actinomycetes; order Streptosporangiales; family Streptosporangiaceae; genus Acrocarpospora; species Acrocarpospora sp. B8E8. Next base: position 5,167 of record NZ_JBDPLV010000017.1, read on the forward strand.
TCGTGCGGCGCGCCCGCAACTCGGCGGCGACGAGGTCGGACAGGACGATGGGCTCGCGGGTGCCCGGCGCCCCGGAGTCCAGCTTCGCCATGGTCGCCAGATCGTGCGTGATCGCCTGCAGGCGGTCGAGGCCGCCCATCAGGGTCGAGCCCAGCCTGGTCACGCTGGTCTCGTGGGGGGCGTAGAGCGCGTCCTCCACCTCGGCGCGGATGGCCGTGATCGGGGTGCGCAGGTCGTGGGAGACGTCGGCGACCATCTGACGCTGCTGTTTCAGCGCGGTGTGCAGGCGGCTCAGCGTGTGGTTGACGCTCGTGGCCAGGTCGTGGATCTCGTCGTCGGTGGGCGGCACCGGCACCCGGCGGGCGGGGCAGTTCGCGTTGATCTCGTCGAGCTCCGTCCGGATGGCCTTCACCGGCCGGAGTGAGGCGGTGGCGACGCGGTTGCCCAGATAGGTGATGCCCACGGCGAGCAGCGCCACGGCTCCCCCGATCAGCCCGGCCAGCTGCGGATCCGCCCACGGGGCGATCGTCGGGGAGGAGGCGTAGACGATCCAGTGCTCGTCCCCGCGCTGGGCCCGCTGCGCGACCACGATGTCGCACTGGCGGGTGGGGAAGACTCCACCGCACACGACGGAGGTGGCGCTCTTGTGTTCGGGGACGAATTTCGCCATGGGCGGCTTGCCCTGGAGCTGCGGAGTCGAGGCGACCACCGCGCCCCGCGAGTCGACGACCTGGACGTTGCGATGCGGGTAGTCGGCGAGGGGATAGTCCAGCCGCCCCTGGCCCATCTGGATGGCCACGCGCTCCCCGGCCGCGCGGATCTCCTCCGTGAGGGAGCCGACCGTGAACCGGTCGACTGTGACCATGAGCGCGGTGATCAGAGCCCCGCACAGCAGAGCCGCCACCGCACCGGTGAACAAAGTGATACGGGATATGATCGAGATTCGGCGTCTCGCATTCATTACCGTGCCCCCCAGCCAGTTAATCACATGAGCTGAAACGATCTCCCCCGCGAGGGGGAGCGTGCGCCCCGCTCCGGCGCGATGTGCCGGGCCGGTCCAGCGGCGAGTGTGCAGGCATGACCCTTCACCGAGTGGCGCCGCTGCTGCTCATCCCGTTTCTCGCCGCCTGCGCGGCGAACGCCGATCCAGGCGCGGTGAGTTCGCCCAGCCCGTCGGCCGATCTCGCGGTGTTCCGGGAGCTGGCCCGGTGCGTACGCGCGAACGGCGCGCCGAACTTCCCCGATCCGACCGTCGACGCGCAGGGCGAGATCAAGATGGAGAGCTCCGTCAAGGTGCCGGCGAGCGCGGAAACGGCGTGCAAGTCCATCATGAACAGGTTGCCCGCCCAGGGCGCGCAGAAGCCGCCGACCGCCGCCGAGCTGGACAAACTCAGGAAGCTGGCCCAGTGCTTCCGGGAGCACGGCGTCCCCGACTGGCCGGATCCCGACTCGATGGGTGTCTTCCACGTCAACAAGCGCATCAATGACCTGGGCAAGCGCGCCTGGCTGCCCGCCCGGGACGCCTGCAAGCAGTACTTCGTGGGCAAGAGCCTGCGGATCGCGGGGCCGGACGACAAGGGCAAGGAGTGAGGCCGCGCGTCGCGGCGCTGGCCGGAGTCGTCGTGGTGGCCGGGGCGGGGAGCGCCTGGGCGCTGACGCGGCAGGAGCCCGTGCCGCCCGCCGCCGCGGCCATCGCCACCAGCACCGCCGAGGTGATCCGCACCGATGTCGCGCAGCGCGGCCAGGTCAACGGCACCCTGTCCTACGAGGGCGACTACCAGGTGCACGGCGCCGGCGGGACGATCACCCGGCTGCCCGCTCTCGGCGCGGTCATCACCCGCGGCCGCACGCTGTATGAGGCGGGCGGCCGCGGGATCCGGCTCATGTACGGCTCCCCGCCCCGCCTGGCGCCCGCTGTCGCTCGGCATGACCGACAGCGCCGACGTACGGCAACTGGAGGCCAACCTCCGCGCGCTCGGCTACGAAGGCCTCACGGTCGATCGGCATTTCTCCCTCGCCACCTACTACGCGGTCCGCCGCTGGCAGCACGACGCGCACCTGCCCGTCACCGGGAGCGTCCCGCTCGGCCAGGTCGTGTTCCTGCCCAGGGCGCTGCGGGTGAGCGGGCACGACGCCCAGCTCGGCGAGCCGGCCCAGGGCCGGGTGCTGCACGGCACCAGCGCGGTGCCCGCCGTCACCGTGCAGCTCGACCCCGCCCAGATCTCCGGCGTCAAGGTGGGCGACCGGGTGGAGATCACGCTGCCGGACGGCTCCGCCAAGGACGGCCGGGTGAGCCGGGTCAGCCCCGTGGCCACCACCACGACAGGGTCGGACGGGCAGACCCTGTCGACCGTGCCGATCACAATCCGGCTGCCCGGCAAGGCCCCCCGAGCACTGGACCAGTCGCTCGTCCAGGTCGCGGTCACCACCCAGGTGCACGAGGACGTGCTGGCCGTGCCCATCGTGGCGCTGCTGGCCCGGCCCGGCGGGGAGTTCGCCGTCGTGGTGGACGGCCGCCAGGTGCCGGTGCGGGTCAGGCTGTTCGACGAGACGGCCGGGGTGGTCGAGATCGACGGTGTGAGTGAGGGCACGATGGTGGAGGTGCCCGCCGGATGAGCGCCGTCCTGGAGTTGCGCGAGGTGTGGAAGGTGTATCCCGGCGAGCCGCCGGTCGAGTCGGTCCGGGGGATCGACCTGGCGGTGCGGGAAGGCGAGATGGTGGCGGTGCTTGGGCCGTCGGGGTCGGGCAAGTCCACGCTGCTGCATCTGCTCGGACTGCTGGACCGGCCCACCAGCGGCACGTACGCGCTGGCCGGGCAGGACACCTCCGCGCTGACCGACAAGGAACGGGCCGGGCGGCGGATGTCGTCGATCGGGTTCGTCTTCCAGGCCTTCCACCTGCTGGCCCACAAGAGCGTGCTGGCCAACGTGACCCTCCCGCTGCTCTACGCCGGACGCCCGCCCGCCGAGCGGCGCGCCGCCGCCGTCTCCGCGCTGGCCGCGACGGGTCTCGCCGATCGGCTCGACGCGCTGCCGCACACGCAGTCCGGAAGGGAGCGCCAGCGGGTGGGCATCGCCAGGGCGACCGTGCGGCAACCACCCCTGCTACTGTGCGACGAGCCCACCGGCAACCTCGACTCCGTCACCTCCGCCAAGATCATGGAGCTGCTCCGGACCCGCGCGCGGGCTGGCCCCGCCGTCGTGGTCGTGACCCACGATCCCGCCGTGGCCCGCGCCGCCGACCGCACGTTGTGGCTGGCCGACGGCCACCTGGGGGGGCGGATCACCATGGCTGACTGGGCCGGCCTGCTGGCCGAGTCCGCCGAGGCGGTCCGCGCCCGCCCCCGCACCGCGCTCACCACGCTCGGCGTCGCGCTGGGCGTCGCGGCCCTGCTCGCCACCATCGGCCTGACCAGTACGGCGGCCGCCCAGCTGTCCGGCCGCTTCGACGCGCTGAAGGCCACGACGGTCACCCTGCACGGCCTCTCCGGCGAGGAAACCGGAGCAGTCGACCGGGTCAGGCGGCTCAATGGCGTGGTGGCCGCAGGCGTGGTGTCGACCGCCTCAGGTGAGCTGCCGATGGTCCGCGGCTCCGAGGGCGACCCGGTGGAGACCGTGGTCATGGCGGCCTCCGCCCCGGCGCTGCGCGCCCTCGACGCCCGGCCGGTGTCCGGGCGGCTCTACGGGGACGCCGACCGGGGCCGCAGGGTCGCCTTGCTCGGGGATGTGGCCGCGCGATCCCTTGGCGTCGAGCGTCCCGGGGAGATCTTCATCTCGGGCGAGCCGTACCAGCTGATCGGCATCGTCACCACGCCCGAGCTGGACTCCCAGGCCCCCTTGGCCGCCATCGTTCCCGACTGGGTGACCGGCTTCGGTGATCCCCAGCTGGTGATCAGGACCCGGCTGGGGGCGGCCCAGCAGGTGGGACGGGAGGCCAAGGTGGCCGTGCGGCCCAGGCGCCCGACTCCCTGCCGGCCGAGATCCCGCCCGATCCCGGCAGCTGCGCGCCCAGGTGGAGACCGACACCCGCGACCTGTTCCTGCTCATGGCCGGGGTCTCGCTGCTCATCGGAGCGCTCAGCGTGGCCAACACCATGCTGATCTCGGTCCTGGAGCGACGCCACGAGATCGGCGTACGACGAGCCGTCGGAGCCACGCGCGGGGCGATCCTCGCCCAGTTCCTCGTCGAGAGCGGCGTGCTCGGTATGGCCGGAGGCGTCGTGGGAGGCATTGCGGGCCTCAATGTGGCCATCGCCGTCGCCTTGGCGAAGGGTTGGACAGCCGCGGTCTCCGGCTGGCTGATCGCGGCGGCCCCGATCACAGGCCTGGTGGTCGGCCTGACCGCCGGACTCTACCCCGCGGTGAAGGCCGGCCGCGTGGAACCCCTCGCCGCTCTCACCGCCTACTCGTAGGGCTCGACCGGCTGGGGAATCCCGGTGACCGAGATGGCGTCCAGCTCAGGGGCGACGGTCCCGACCGGAAGCTTGCCGGACTTGGGCTCCCGCCAGGTGCCGGTCACCTCGACCCAGGTGTTCTCCGGCGGCATGGCGGCGTCCAGAACGGCCACCTTCAGCGCGATCCCGTCGGCCGCGCAGCAGGCGATCTGGATCCGGGCCACATACCACCGGTCCTTCTTCTTCACCGACGGCACGGCGAAGCCGGTGAGCTTCACCTGCCGCCCGGACAGGGATTTGGACGAATCCCCCCAGGCCCGCCCGATGAACTCGCCCAGGGTCATGTCGGTGACTTTCCCCGCGGGAAGGGTGTCGTACGCGTCCAGCGCGGCCACCGGCTGGGCCGGAGCATCCTCCGACTTGGCGGAGAACGCGCCGAGCGCGGGCGGGGCGATCAGGTAGATCGCGAACACCGGCAGCGTCAGCAGCCAGGCCACCCGCGGTGCGTGCCCATGGTCGTGGTGATGCTCTGTTTCCGCAGATCCCCGCCACTCCTGGATCAGCCCGACGACGCCCAGCACGAACACCACCGCGCCCGCCGCGACCAGGAACGGCCGGAACCCCGGCTTCACGTAGTTCAGGTACGTGGTGGACAGCATCGTGATCCGCAACACCGCCCCGCCCAGCAACACCAGGATCATGCTCTGCGTCAGCCGGTTCACAGCAGAACCTCCCCGACCGCCATGCTGACGATCACCGCGAGAACGAAGGTCAGCGGGATGAACCGGGCGGCGAACCGCCGCCCGAAGGTCCCCGCCTGCAAAGCGATCAACTTCAAGTCCACCATCGGCCCCACCACCAGGAACGCCAGCTTCGCGGTCGGCGAGAACGCGGTCAGGGAGGCGGCCACGAACGCGTCCGCCTCCGAGCAGATCGACAGGATCACCGCCAGCGCGGCCAGCGCCAGCACCGAGAGCACCGGCACGCCCGCCACCGACTCCAGCCACGACCGCGGCACGATCACGTTCATCGTCGCCGCGGTGGCCCCGCCGACGACCAGGAACCCACCCGCGTGCAGGAAGTCATGCCCCATCGCGTCCTGAAAGGTCCGCCACTTCGACCCCTCACCCGACGCGCGCGGGGGGATGCGCAGCCATTCGGCGCGGCCGAACCGCAGCCACACCCACCCCGCCAGCACCGCCACCACCAGCGACGCCCCGAACCGGGCCACCGCCATCATCGGCTGCCCGGGGAAGGCCACCACCGTCGCCACGATGACCACCGGATTGATCGCCGGAGAGGCCAGCAGGAACGCCAGCGCCGCCGCCGGGGTCACCCCCCGCGACATCAGCCCCGAGGCGACCGGCACCGACGCGCACTCGCATCCGGGCAGCACCGCCCCGGCCGCCCCCGCCACCGGCACCGCTAAAAAGGGCCGCCGGGGCAGCGCTCTGGTCCAGAACGAGGCGGGCACGAACGCGGTGATCGCCGCCGACAGCAGCACCCCGAAAACCAGGAACGGCAACGCTTGAACGCAGATGGCCACGAAGATCGTGGCCCACGCCTGCAACGCCGGAGCCGTCAGATACTGGGCGAACACCAACCGCCCGACGACCAGCAGGCCGACGACGACGGCGAAGGCCCATGGCCCCACCGCCGGCACCGGCTGCCGCCGGCCCCACTCCGAAGGGGGAATCTCCTGGGAGGCATCGACTGTGGCCCGCTCAGACATGTGCCGATACTCCCAGATTTCGGCAAACTCAGTGACGCGAGTTCTACAAGCCCACGTCCCGGCGCATCAGGTCGTCGGGTTCCTCGCGGCGGACCACCAGGCGGGCGCGCCCGCCGGAGATGGCGATGACGGGCGGGCGGCCGGTCATGTTGTAGGTGGAGGCCATCGAGTGGTGGTAGGCGCCCGTGGCCGCGACCGCGATGAGGTCGCCGGGGCGGATGTCGGCGGGCAGTTCGGCGTCCTCGGCGAGGGTGTCGCCCGCTTCGCAGTGGTGGCCGACGATGGTCGCCGTACGGGTCGTCGCGCTGGAGCGCCTGCCCACCAGGCGGGCGGTGTACCGGGCGCCGTACAGGCAGGGGCGGGGGTTGTCGCTCATTCCTCCGTCGACGGCGACGAAGACGCGGGAGAGGCCTCGTTTGACGGCGATGACGCGGTAGAGGGTGAGCCCGGCGGGGCCGCTGACGGCCCGCCCCGGTTCGATGATCAGGCGCGGGGCGGGCAGCCCGAGCCAGGCGGCGTGCGCGTGGACGGCGTCACCGACGCGGCGGGCGTAACTCTCCAGGTCCAGGCCCTGCTCCCCGTCCAGGTAGGCGATGCCGTGGCCGCCGCCCAGATCGAGTTCGGGCAGCACGACCCCGTGCGCGTCCCTGATCCGGCCCAGCAACTCGATCAGGGTGCGCGCCGCCCGCTCGTACGGCTCGGGCGTGACGATCTGGGAACCGAGATGACAGTGCAGGCCCACAAGCTCAAGCGAACTCTGCCCGAGCGCCCGCGCGACCGCCTCCCCAGCGGCCCTCGAAGCGATGGACAGCCCGAACTTCTGATCCTCCCCGCCGGTACGGATCGCGGGATGCGCACCCGCGTCCACGTCGGGAATGACCCGGATGAGGATCTTCTGCCGCCGCCCGAAGGGAACGAGCGCGGCCAGGTGGCCGATCTCGGCGAGGGTGTCCACCACGATCCGTCCCACCCCCGCGTCGAGTGCGGCGGACAGCTCCTGCGGAGTCTTGGCGTTGCCGTGGAAGACGATCCGCTCGGCCGGGAAACCGACCGACAGCGCCACGGCGAGCTCGCCCCCGGACGCGACGTCCAGCCCGAGACCCTCCTCCCTGATCCAGCTCGCCATGGCCCGGCACAGGAACGCCTTGGCCGCGTACACCACCTCGGCCCCCGGCAGGGCCGCCCGGTAGGCGCGGCAGCGCTCGCGCAGGTCGGTCTCGTCGATGACGTACGCCGGGGTGCCGAAGCGGGAGGCGAGCTCCGTCATGGCCACGCCGCCGACCGTCGCGCCGCCGCCGGGCTCGAAACGGGTGCCCGCCGACCAGGGGCCGGTCCGGATGTCCGGCACGGACGCCTGATCCTGCTCAAGAACGCACATCACGCCACCCGCTGAACGGGAGTGACCATGGTCGCGGTGGGGTCGACCACGAGGCCGACGATGCCCAGATCCTGGAGCAGGCCGCGCAGCCCGTACTCGCTGATCCGCGTCCACGGCTGCTCGGTGCCCAGCACCTCGGCCAGGCGCGCCGACGACGAGAAGGCGACCGCGGTCCTCGTGTCCGAAGGGGTCCGGAACAGGCGCAGCGACAGGAACGACGCGCCTATCCGGATCGGGACGAATAGCGGGATGTCCATGACTTCCTCCAGCTGAGAACTCGTACAAAAGCGACGCTAAGCCCGCCGCCGACCCATGACCGCGATCCCTACGGGAAGCAGACGGCATGCCCGCGCATATTGACGCGACGTTGACGCGGGCTACCTGACGTCACCCAGCGTGTGCGTAACGTGGCCGACGCATGCTCGGTTACGTTCCGGGCATTCGGGGATGGAGTCAGTAAGGCCGTGTGCGGCCGGACGGGGGAGCGAGCGGCCGCACATCGCAAGGAGGCATCATGCACGCCGCAATCGGTGACAAGCTGATCGTCGAGGGCACCTACCACGGCGAACATCAGAAGATCGGCATCGTGACGGAGGTCCGTCACGCGGATGGCACGCCGCCCTACGTGGTCCGCTGGACGGACTCCAACGAGGAGACCCTGGTGTTCCCCGGGCCGGACGCGCGAGTGGTCGCGAAGGAGAGCTGACCCTAACCGGCGTTCGTTCGGCAATCACCCCTGTCCATCCGGCTATCCACGCGTATAGTATTTCCCACCAGGAAATAGTCGACTATACGTGTGAATAGGAGCCTGGATGGATCCTGAAGACCTCACCGCTCGCGCCCGGATCCGGGACGCGGCGATGCGGCACTTCGGCGAGCACGGCTACGAGCGGGCGACGATCCGCGGGATCGCCGAAACCGCCGGAGTGTCCCCCGGGCTCGTGCGCCATCACTTCGGCTCCAAGGAAGGGCTGCGCGAGGCGTGTGACGCGTACCTGATCAAGACCGTGCACCGCCTCAACGACGAGGCGCGGGAATTCCGCGCCCCCAGTGAAACGAACGTTCTGGCCATTGCCAGGGCCGAGATGCGCCCGTACGTTCCGTATCTGGCCCGGGCGCTGGCCGAGGGATCGGCCGCGCCGCTATTCGACGAGATGGTGCGGATGAGCGAGGAGTGGCTCGCCGAAGCCGACCGCGGCCGCCCCGACCCGCCCGCCTCCGATCTCAGGACCCGGGCGGCGGTGGGCACCGCGATGGCGCTGTCCATCTCGGTCCTGCACCAGCACATCTCCCGCGCCATCGGCGTGGACGTGTTCAGCCCCGAGGGAGACCTGCTGCTCTCCCGGGCTTTGCTCGACATCTACTCCAATCCCATGCTCAGCCGGGAAGACGCCGCCCTGGCCAGGGCTGCCCTCGGCATCACCGACGACAACGCAGGAGGACCACGATGAACGACGCCATATCGGCGACCGGGCTGGTCAAACGGTTTGGCCGGACCCGGGCGCTGGACGGCTTGAATCTCGCCGTGGCGGCGGGCGAAGTGCACGGTTTCCTGGGCCCCAACGGCGCGGGCAAGACCACCACCATCCGGGTGCTGCTCGGCCTGCTGCGCGCCGACGCCGGCCAGGTGCGGGTGCTCGGCGGCGACCCCTGGCAGGACGCGGTACGGCTCCACCACCGCCTGGCGTACGTGCCGGGCGAGGTCAACCTGTGGCCGAACCTGTCCGGCGGCGAGGCCATCGACCTGTTCGGCGACCTGCGCGGCGGCCTGGACAAGACCCGCCGCGCGGAACTGCTCGAGCGGTTCCAGCTGGACCCCACCAAACGCTGCCGCACCTACTCCAAGGGCAACAAGCAGAAGGTGGCGCTGATCGCCGCCTTCGCCTCCCGGGTGGAGCTGTTCATCCTGGACGAGCCCACCTCCGGCCTCGACCCGCTGATGGAGGCGGCCTTCCAGCAGACCGTCCGCGAGGTGAGCGCCGACGGCGCCACCGTGCTGCTGTCCAGCCACATCTTCTCCGAGGTGGAGGCCCTCTGCTCCAAGGTCAGCATCATCAGGGACGGGGTGACCGTCGAATCCGGCACGCTGGCGAGCCTGCGCCACCTGACCAGGACCTCGGTCGCGGTCGAGGCCGCCGGGCCGATCAGCGGGCTGGCCGGGCTGCCCGGCGTGCACGACGTCGTCGCGAACGGCACCCAGACCCGCTTCGACGTGGATTCGCGGGATCTGCCGGGCGTGCTGCGCCACCTGGCCGGTTTCGAGGTGCAGGCGCTCACCAGCCATCCCCCGACGCTGGAGGAACTGTTCATGCGCCACTACGGAGTCGAGGCGTCCCGATGAGCGCCTACGCGGGCACCGGGCGGCTGATCCGGCTGGCCGCGCGCCGCGACCGCGTCCAGCTGCCGATCTGGATCATCGGCTCCGCCGTCCTGATGGCGGCGGGCGCGGCGGCCGTCGCCGACAAGTTCCCCACCGAGGAGAGCCGGGTCACCGCGCTGCGCGGCGCCGGCGGCAGCCCCGCCGTCCTGCTGATGCGCGGCGCGCCCGTCGGCACCGACCTCGGCGCCATGCTGAACTTCCGCAACTTCGCGTCCATGCTGGTGCTGGCCGCGCTGATGAGCACGTTCGCCGTGATCCGGCACACCCGGCGGAACGAGGAGACCGGGCGGGCCGAGCTGATCGGCGCGGGCAGCGTGGGCCGCCACGCCGGGCTGACCGCCGCGCTGGCCCTGACGTTCGCGGCGAACCTCCTGCTCGGGGCGGCGCTGACCGGCGCCCTGCTGGCGGCCGGCCTGCCCGCCAGTGGCTCGCTCGCGTTCGGCGCCGCGTGCGCCGTCACCGGCATGGCGTTCGCCGGGCTCGCCGCCGTCGCCGCGCAGCTGTTCCAGGGCGCCCGCGCCGCCAACGCCTTCGCCGCCACCTCCGTCGGGGTGGCCTACCTGCTCCGCGGCGTCGGCGACGCGCTCGGCGAGCGGGCCGCCGACGGCATCCAGGTGACCAGCGCCTGGCCGACCTGGCTGTCGCCCATCGGCTGGGGCATGGAGGTGCGCCCCTTCGGCGCGGAACGCTGGTGGGCGCTCGCGCTGCCGGTCGCGCTGCTCGCCGCCTGCGTCTACGGCGCGTTCGTCCTGGTCGACCGGCGAGACCTGGGCGCGGGCCTGATCCCCGACCGGCCCGGCCCGGCCGCCGGCTCGCGGGCGCTGCTCAGCCCGCTCGGGCTGGCCTGGCGGCTGCACCGCGCCTCCATCTTCGGCTGGGTGGCGGGCAGCGTGGTCTTCGGCGTCGGGATCGGCTCGCTCGGGAACGCCGTGAACGACGCGATGAGCGAGAACACGGGAGCCTCCAAGCTGGTGAACCAGCTCGCCGGGGCTGGCGGAGCTCTGGTGGACGTGTACTTCGCCGCCATGATGAACGTGTTCGGGGTCCTGGCCGCCGGATTCGTCGTGCAGGCCCTGCTGCGGCTGCACACGGAGGAGGCCGGGGGACCGGCGGAGGCGGTGCTGGGCACAGCCGTCGGCCGGGTCCGGTGGGCGCTCTCGCACCTGGCCTGCGCGGCCGGGGGCGCTGCGGCCATGCTGGTGCTGGCGGGCGCGGCAGCGGGGCTCGCCGACGCGGCCGCCGGCGGCGACGAGGGAGTGGCGACCCTGATCGGCGCCGGGCTGGCCCAGCTGCCGGCGGCGCTGACCTTGGCCGGTTTCGTCGTGCTGGTGTTCGGCGGCCTGCCCCGCCTGGTCGTCACGCTGGCCTGGGCCGCACTCGCGCTGAGCATCGCCTGCGGTCTCCTCGGCAGCGTACTCGGCCTGCCCCAGGCGGTCCGCGACCTGTCGCCGTTCAGCCACGTGCCGGCGATCCCGGCGGTGGACCTCACCCCAGGGCCGATCGCGACGCTGACGGCGGTGGCGGTGGCCCTGGCCGCGGCCGGGTTGGTAATGTTCCGCCGCCGGGACCTCGCACCTTGATCAGGGTCTTGCCGGGTGAAAACCACGACGCCATGGGCTGTCATTTCGCCCGGCAACCCCGGCGACGGCGGGGGCGGGCGGAGCCCGAGGAAAAACAACGGGCTGGGCGGGTGGGGATATCCCGCACCGGTTTGCAAGACTGCCCGGTATGACCGATCCCCACCCCCTGGTCCCCAACATGCGGCTGGACGAGCTGCTGTCCGAACTCCAGACCAGGCTCACCGCCGTCCTCGCCACCCGCGACCGGGTGCACACCCTGCTCGAGGCCGTCGTCTCGATCGGCAGCGACCTGCAACTGGAGGTCGTGCTCCGGCGCATCGTCGAGACCGCCGTCCGGCTGGTGGACGCCGGCTACGGCGCGCTCGGCGTCATCGGCGAGGAGCGCACCCTGCTGGAGTTCATCCCCGTCGGCCTGAGCGAGGAGGAGATAGCCCGCATCGAGCACTGGCCGCACGGCCTCGGCCTGCTCGGCCTGCTGATCAAGGAACCGGCTCCGCTGCGGCTCGCCCGCATCTCCGACCACCCCGAGTCCTACGGCTTCCCGCCCGGCCACCCGCCCATGGGATCCTTCCTCGGCGTGCCCATCCGGGTGCGGGACGAGGTGTTCGGCAACCTCTACCTGACCGAGAAGCGCGGCGGGGCCGAGTTCGACGAGGAGGACCAGGCCGTCGTCACCGCGCTGGCCACCGCCGCCGGTGTCGCCATCGAGAACGCCCGGCTGTACGAGGAGACCCGACGCAGGGAGATCTGGCTCCAGGCCTCCACCGAGGTCACCACCAGCCTGCTGTCGGGCGATGACGTCGACACCGTCCTCACCCAGGTGGCCCGCCGGGTCCGCGAGATGGCCGACGCCGACGTCACCACCATCCTGTTCCCCGCCGGCGACGCCCTCCGCGTGGTGATCGCCGAAGGCGCCGACGGGCTCATCGGCACCCAGGCCGATCTGACCGACTCGCTCCCCGGCCAGGCCTACGTCAGCGGCGAACCTTGCATGGTCAGCGACCAGGGCGCGTCGGGCATCGGCGCGGCGGCGGCCGTCCCGCTCGGCGCCGCCGGGTCCGTGCGCGGCGTGCTGTCGCTGGGCAAACGCCCCGGCCGGTTCCCGTTCACCCCGTCCATGCTGCGCATGCTGCACGCCTTCGCCGGGCAGGCCGCCATCGCCCTGGAACTGGCCGAAGTCCGCCAGGACGCCGAACGCCTGAGCCTGCTGGAGGACCGCGACCGCATCGCCAAGGACCTGCACGACGTCGTCATCCAGCGCCTGTTCGCCGTCGCCATGACCTTGATGAGCACGGTCAGGCTGGTCGAACGCCCGGAGGCGTCCGGGCGGCTGCGCCACGCGATCGACGAGCTGGACGAGACCATCCGGCAGATCCGCTCCACCATCTTCGCCCTGCAGGTGCCCCGCGACGACGCCGAGCCGAGCCTGCGCGCCAGGATCGTGGACCTGGTGGAGAGCGCCCGCGGCCACCTCGGCTTCATGCCCGGGCTACGCCTGGAAGGCCCGCTCGACAACGCGGTGCCCGCGCCGGTCGCCGCCCACGTGCTCGCCGTACTCCAGGAAGCCCTCTCCAACCTGGTACGGCACGCCAAAGCCTCCCGGGCGGACGTCTCCGCCGAGGTGGCCGACGGCCAGGTCATCCTGCTGGTCGAGGACAACGGCATCGGACTGCCCGGCGACGGCCGCAGAAGCGGCCTGCGCAACCTGGAGGAACGCGCGTCGCAACTCGGCGGCTCCTTCCAGGCCGACGCGCCCGCCGACGGCGGCACCCGGCTGACCTGGAGTGTCCCGCTTACTCCGGCCGTTCAGCCTTGAGCCGGGCCGCCAGGGCCGCGGCCTGCGTACGGCGCTGCATGCTGAGCTTGCTCAGCAGATTGGACACGTAGTTCTTCACGGTCTTCTCCGCCAGGAACATCCGCTCGCCGATCTGCCGGTTGGTGAGACCCTCGCCGATCAGCTCCAGGATGTGACGTTCCTGCTCCGACAGCGCGGCCAGCGGATCCTTCTTGGTCGCCTGATCGCGTAACCGCTGCAACATGGCGGCGGTGGTCCGCGGATCCAGCAGCGACTCGCCCCTGGCCACCGTACGCACCGCGCCCACCAGGTCCGAGCCGTGGATCTGCTTCAGCACGTAGCCGGAGGCCCCCGCCATGACGGCGGTGAACAGGGCGTCGTCGTCGGCGTACGAGGTCAGCATCAGGCAGGCCAGCGACGGCAGCCGGGACCGCACCTCCCGGCACACGTCCACACCGCTGCCGTCGGGCAGCCGCACGTCCAGGACCGCCACATCGGGCATGAGCGCCGGAATGCGGGCCAGCGCGGATTCGGCGGTTCCGGCCTCACCGACGATCTCGATGTCGTCCTCGCCGGACAGCAGGGCCGCGACACCGCGGCGGACCACCTCATGGTCGTCGACCAGAAACACGCGAATCATGACTATGAACTTAAGCCCACGTTCGACTTTATGGGTAGGGACAAAGGTCCCTACCCGATCATCCCCGCAGCGGAGAGGCTCACTGACATGGACACCCTGGAGAGAGTGCACGCCTACTGGCGCGCCGCCAACTACCTGGCGGTCGGGCAGATCTACCTGCTGGACAACCCTCTGCTGGCCGAGCCGCTGCGCCCGGCCCACATCAAGCCGCGCCTGCTCGGCCACTGGGGCACCACACCCGGCCTGAACTTCTGTTTCGCCCACCTCAACCGGGTGATCGCCGAACGCGGCCAGGACATGATCTACATCGCCGGGCCAGGCCACGGCGGCCCCGCCGCGGTCGCGCACTCCTGGCTGGAAGGCTCCTACACCGAGACCTACCCCGCGATCACCCAGGACGCCGAGGGCATGCGGAAGCTCTTCCGCCAGTTCTCCTTCCCCGGCGGCATCCCCAGCCACGTCGCCCCCGAGACGCCGGGCTCCATCCACGAGGGCGGCGAGCTCGGCTACTCCCTCGCGCACGCCTACGGCGCCGCCTTCGACAACCCCGGCCTGGTGGTGGCCTGCGTCATCGGCGACGGCGAGGCCGAAACCGGCCCCCTGGCCGCCAGCTGGCACTCCAACAAGTTCCTTGACCCGTCCCGCGACGGCGCCGTCCTGCCCATCCTGCACCTCAACGGCTACAAGATCGCCAACCCCACGATCCTGTCCAGGATCCCCGAACCCGACCTGCTCAACCTCCTGGAGGGGTACGGCTACCGCCCTCACATCGTCGCCGGCCACGACCCCGCCGTCATGCACGGCCTCATGGCCGAAACCCTGGACCAGGTCCTCGACGAGATCGCGGACTACCGGGCCGGCCGCGCCGCGCGGCTGCCGATGATCGTGTTGCGTACCCCCAAGGGCTGGACGGGCCCGCGCGAGGTCGACGGCCTGCCCGTCGAGGGAACCTGGCGCTCCCATCAGGTGCCGCTGGCCGCGGTCCGGGACAACCCCGCGCACCTGGCGTTGCTGGAGGAGTGGATGCGCTCCTACCGGCCCGAGGAGCTGTTCGACGCGGAAGGACGCCCGGTCGCCGAGATCCTGCAGACGGTGCCGGCGGGCCCGCTCCGGATGAGCGCCAGCCCGCACGCCAACGGAGGAGAGCTGCTGCGCCCGCTGGTGCTGCCCGACTTCCGGGAGTACGCCGTCGAGGTGGCAGAGCCCGGGACCGCGACGACCGAGCCGACCCGCGTGCTCGGCCGGTTCCTGCGCGACGTCATCGCCGCCAACCCGGACACCTTCCGGCTGATGGGCCCCGACGAGACCGACTCCAACCGCCTCTCGGCCGTCTTCGAGGTCACCGACCGCGCCTGGAACGCCGAGATCCTTCCCGTCGACGAGAACCTGGCGCCGGGCGGGCGGGTCATGGAGGTCCTGTCCGAGCACCTGTGCCAGGGCTGGCTGGAGGGCTACCTCCTCACCGGCAGGCACGGCCTGTTCAACTGCTACGAGGCTTTCATCCACATCGTCGACGCCATGTTCAACCAGCACGCCAAATGGCTCGACGCCACCAGGAAGATCGCCTGGCGCCGCCCGGTCGCCTCGCTCAACTACCTGCTCTCCTCGCACGTCTGGCGCCAGGACCACAACGGCTTCAGCCACCAGGACCCCGGCTTCCTCGACGTCGTCGTCAACAAGAAGGCCTCCGTCGTCCGCGTCTACCTGCCGCCGGACGCCAACACCCTGCTCTCGGTCGGCGACCACTGCCTGCGCTCCCGCGACTACGTCAACGTGATCGTGGCCGGGAAGCAGCCGGTCCTCGACCTGTTCACCATGGAGGAGGCGATCGCCCACTGCACCCGCGGCCTCGGCATCGTCGAATGGGCCTCCAACGACGCCGACGCCCAGCCCGACGTGGTGCTCGCCTGCGCCGGCGACGTGCCCACCCTGGAAGTCCTCGCCGCCGCCGCCCTGCTCCGCGAACACCTTCCCCAGCTGAAGGTGCGCGTGGTCAACGTCGTCGACCTGATGCGCCTGCAACCGCCGTCCGAGCACCCGCACGGCATGCCCGACGCCGAATTCGACGCCATCTTCACCCCCGACAAGCCGGTCGTCTTCAACTTCCACGGCTACCCGTCACTCATCCACGGCCTCACCTACCGCCGCACCGGCCACGACAACATCCACGTCCGCGGCTACAAGGAGGAGGGCACCACGACCACCCCCTTCGACATGGCCATGCTCAACGACATCGACCGCTACCACCTGGTCATGGACGTCATCGACCGCGTCCCAGGACTGCGCGTGGAAGCCGCCCACCTACGCCAGCACATGTCAGACGCCCGCCTCCACGCCCGCGCCCACACCCGCACCTACGGCGAGGACACCCCGGAAATCCGCGACTGGACCTGGCCCGGGGACATCTAAGTCGTCAGCATGTCGAATGGAACAGCCCGCCCACGGCCGTCGTCGCGGCCAATCGGTTGTATCGCCCGACCGCGGCCGTGGTCTCCTCCACGAACACCTCGGCGCCCTTTTCCTTCAGCATGGCCAGCGTCTCGGGACACGTCTGGAGGACCAACTGCATCCCTCGTGACAGCACGATCACCTCGCTGCCACGCTCAAGAAGCTCCTCGACATCGGCGGGCTGAATCCCCGGAGAATGCCGCGTACCCGTCTCATTCCAGTCCCAAGCCCGCCCACCACCCGGGTAGAGCTTGAAGTCCTTACCTTCACCCACTCCCTCGACGACCATACGACCCCACGAAATGTGGGTGATCAGCGGGGACCGAACATCCATACGTGACTCCGAAATCCAGAGAGGCAAACCTAACGCCGATACTTCCGAACAGAGAGGATCGCCGCCAGGGATCACGTCGGGCGTACGGCCCTGACGTAGTAGAACAGGCGCTTCAGGTCGCCTTCCCGCTCGATGCGGAAGCCGGCCTCGGGGATCAGTTCGCCGAGCAGGTCCCTGAGGTTGTGGCGCATGGCCGGGCTGGTAAGAGCTCCGACCAGACGTGAGGTCAGGCGTCCCGTGGGCGGGCGGAATTCCACGATCAGCAGCCGGCCGCCCGGGCGGAGCACGCGGAACATCTCGCCGATGGCCGTGGCCCGGGCCGCCGCCGGCATGTGGTGGATGGCCAGGGTCGAGATCACGACGTCCGTGGACGCGTCGGGAAGGTCGAGGGACTCGCCCTTGCCGACGATGTAGGTGCTGTTCCCGGGTGCGCGGCGGCGCGCGTACTCGATCATCTGCGGGCTCGGGTCGACCCCGGTCACGTGCCCGTCCGGCCCTGTGACGGGGGCGATGATCCGCGTCAGATAGCCGGTTCCGCAGCCCACGTCGAGTACCGCGTCGCCGGGGCGCAGGCCAGACAGCGCCGCGATGCGCAGGTAGAGCGGCCGGCGCCCGCCCAGGAAGCCGGCCGACACCATGATCTCGTACAGCCGGGGGCGGTCGATCGTGCCGCCCTCGTCCGCGTGCTCGGTGTGATTGTGAAACAGCTTGCCCAACCCCATCGTCGCCATCCCCTTATCGAACAGTGTGTTCAGTTCTGAATTCTGCGTTCATTAACCTGAACGGGGCAAGAACCACTTCGGCCGCACTGCCCCGTACTGAACAGGAATGACGAAATGTCAGGAAACGAGGACCGCCGCGTGCGGCGCACCCGGCAGACCATCCAGCGGGCGATGGTGGAGTTGATGCTGGACAAGGGGTACGACAAGGTGACCGTCACCGACATCATCGACCGCGCCGACGTCGGCCGTTCGACGTTCTACGCGCACTTCACCGACAAGCGCGACGTGCTGTTCAGCAACCTCGGCGAGCTCGACTTCCTGCGCCCGTCGCCCCAAGGCGAAGGACCTCTGTTCTCCTTCGGCCTGGCCATGTTCGAGCATGTCGCCGAGCAGGGACCGCTGGTCAGGGCGCTGCTCGGCAGCAAGGGCGGCGGCGTGGTCATGGCCAGGGCCGAGCAGATACTGGCCGCGGTCGTCCGCGCCGAACTCCAGGCCAGGGGAGCGATCGCCTCGGCCCGGCTCGACCTCGTCGTGACCGGTGTCGTGGGCGCCTTCATGGCGATGCTGCGCGGATGGCTCGACGGTGAGGTCACCGCCACTCCGGCCGAACTGGACACCGCGTTCCGCGCGTTCGTCACGCCCGGCGCGGAGTCCTTCCTGGCTCAGGCGGGGTGAGTCTCACCCACGGGCCCGGATGGCGAAGCCGTAGGGAAGCTCCAGCCGATGCCGGCTCAGCAGTTCGGGGTCGGTGAGGATCGCGGCTGTCGGGCCGTCAGCCGCGATGGTTCCGCCGGACAGGATGAGGGAGCGTTCGCACAGTTCGAGGGCGTAGGGCAGGTCGTGGGTGACCATGAGGATGGTGACGTCCAGGTCGCGCAGGATGTCGGCGAGTTCGCGGCGGGCGGCCGGGTCCAGGTTGGAGGACGGTTCGTCCAGGACCAGGATTTCGGGTTCCATGGCCAGCACGGTCGCCACCGCGACGCGGCGGCGCTGGCCGCCGGACAGGTGATGCGGTGGCCGGTCGATCATGTCGAGCATGCCGACGCGTTCCAGCGCCTCCTGGACGCGCCGGTTCAGTTGCGGGCCGCGGATACCGAGGTTGGCCGGGCCGAACGCCACGTCCTCGCGGACCGTGGGCATGAACAGCTGGTCGTCGGGGTCCTGGAAGACCAGCCCGACCCGGCGGCGGATCTCCCGCAGGTTGTCGCGGGTCACCGGCAGGCCGCCCACCGAGACCGTGCCGAGACTGGGGGCGAGGATGCCGTTCAGGTGCATCACCAGCGTGGTCTTTCCCGCGCCGTTCGGGCCGAGCAGCGCGACCCGTTCGCCCCGCTCGATGGACAGGTCCACGCCGAACAGGGCCTGGGTGCCGTCCGGGTATGCGTGCATCAGGCCTTGGACCAGCAGCGAGTTCACAACAGTCCTCCGAGCAGTACGGCGATCGCGGTCATGGGGAGCGTGGCGGCCAGGGCCCACTGCGCCGCGGAGCCCGGCACGTCGTGGATGATCGGCATGGTTCCGGTGTAGCCGCGGCTGAGCATGGCCAGATGCACGCGTTCACCGCGTTCGTAGGAGCGGATGAACAGGGCTCCGGCTGAGCGGGCCACGACGGGCAGGTGCCGGATGTCCTTCGCCACGAAGGCGCGGGACTCGCGGGCGATGCGCATCCGGCGCATCTCGTCCACGATCACATCGACGTAGCGGAGCATGAAGGTGGCGATCTGCGTCAGCAGGGCGGGCAGCCGCATCCGCTGGACGCCGAGCAGCAGGGCGCGTGGCTCGGTGGTGGCGGCCAGCAGGATCGAAGCGATCACTCCCAGGGTGGCCTTGGCCAGGATGTTCCACGCGGCGAGCAATCCGTCGGCGCTCAGCTGAAGGCCGAGAACGGTCAGGCGTTCCCCCTGCGACAGGAACGGCAACGCGACCGCGAAGATCACGAACGGCACCTCCACGACCATCCGGCGCGCCAGGAAGGCCGGCGGGATACGGGCCGCGGCGGCTACCGTGGCCAGCAGCAGGGCGTAGAGGCCGAATGCCGGGAAACGTCTGGGGTCGGTGGCCACGACGATCACGATGAACGCGATCATCGAGGTGAGCTTGCACTGCGGCGGCAGCCGGTGGACCGCCGTGTCACCGGGGCGATACAGCCGATGGGTGTGTCCCGCGGCCATGGTTCACGACTCCGCGGTCTGCGGCTCGGTGGTCTCACTGGTCTGCGGCTCACGGGTTTGCGGCTCAGCGGAGGTCTGGGCGAGAAGCCTGCGGCGTTCCCGCCGGTGCACCAGCCAGGCCACCCCACCACCCACGGCCAGCGAGGCCCCCACTCCGATGAGGCCCGCCGCTCCCGCCGACAGCCGCTCGTTCTCGACACCTTTGACGCCGTAGTCGGCCAGCGCGGAGTCTCCTAGGGGATGGTCTTCGGCCCGGGACAGGAAACCCAGATCGGCGGCGACCCGCTCCAGACCGTCGGGGCTGGCCGAGGCGTAGAAGCTGACCACTCCCGCGAGCACGGCGGCCGCGGCCACCCCGCCGAGCAGGAACGCCCGGGTCCCGCGGGCGGGTGAGTGCTCCGCGTCGGGGACCGGTTCGCCGGAAGCGGTGCGCAGATGTACACGCCTGGACAGCCCGCGAGCGCCGTAGACCAGATCGGGGCGTACGGCGAGCACCGTGGTCACCGTCAGCGCCGTGATCGCGCCCTCACCCAGGCCGATGATCACATGCACGCCGCCCATGGCCAGGGCGACCTTCACCGGATCGATTGAGGAGGTCCCCCCGATCGCGTACAGCGCGGTGAAGACCAGCGCCGCCACCGGCACCGAGACCGCGGCTCCGGCGAAGGCGGCCACGCCGATGCCGGTACGGCTGCGCGGCACGATCGCACGGACCGCGCAGAACATTCCATATCCGGCCAGGACCGTCACAAGCCCCATCAGGGTGATGTTGATGCCCAGCGCGGTCAGACCCCCGTCGGCGAAGAACAGCGCCTGAACCGCGATGACCACCGCGACACACAAGAACCCGGTGTACGGCCCGACCAGGATCGCCGCCAGCGCGCCGCCGAGCAGATGGCCACTGGTCCCGGCGCCGACGGGAAAGTTGAGCATCTGGGCGGCGAAGACGAAGGCGGCCACCAGCCCGGCCATCGGCGCCATCCGCTCATCCAGTTCCTTGCGCGCGCCGCGCAGGCAGACGGCGATGCCACCTGCGGCCACGGCCGCGCCGGCCACCGATAGGGCGACGGTGAAGAAGCCGTCGGGTACGTGCACCATGTCCTCCCGGTTCGCATCCGCGCGCGAAAGCGGCGGATGTCGTCTCGGCCGTGCTCGCCCCGGGGGCCAGCGGTCACGGCGAGCCAGCGCCTCACGACGCTGAGCTGTCAATATGTATGCACCCGTGAATATGTCAGAGACGGGGGAGCCTCGATTCGCGTCCACGAGGGCCAGGCCGAAATCGGAGACCGGCTTGGAGACGTCTTGACGATCGGAGGAGCTGCCGGGGGGAGCTTGGCCGCGTCGGCGGGCAGACTAGTCATGACGCGGGATGTGGGACACCTCGTGGTCGGCATGATGGACGGCCTCGGCGATCAGCGCGCGGATGTGCGAGTCGCGAGCCCGGTACAGCATCCGCCTGCCCTCTCGCCGGCACGCGACCAGCCCGGCCAGCCGCAGCTTGGCCAGGTGCTGGGAGACCGCGGGACGGCTCGCCCCGACTGCCGCGACCAGGTTTCCGACGTCATGTTCGCCGTGGGCCAGGGCCCACAGCAGACGGAGCCGAGTGGCGTCGCAGAGCATCCGAAATGCCGCGACCGCCACCTCTACCTGAGCGTCGGTCGGCTGGGCGCCGCTCGACTGGAGGTCTTTTTGCTGCTGCATAGTCGACGCACCTAACACGTAACGCACCTAACATGTAATTGCGTGCGCATATGAATACATATTAAGGGGGATAACCCTTCTGTCATCCGCGCTCCGATCAGACAGAGACGAGGAGCAGATGAGCGTGCACAGCCCGAGATCTTCCCACGAGCATGGTCATGGCCACGGTCATGGCCACGGCGAGTCTGATCACCGATCCCTGCGGAAACGCCTCCGTCACGTGGTGATGCCACACAGTCACGACGCGGCGGCCCGGACCGATCACGCACTGGAAACGAGCCGTCGCGGCATGCGCACGCTGGCGATCTCCTTCGCCGTGCTCACCGTCACCGCCCTGGCCCAGGTGGTGGTTTTCATGATGTCCGGGTCGGTGGCCCTGCTCGGTGACACCCTGCACAACTTCGCCGACGCCCTGACCGCGGTGCCGCTGGCGATCGCCTTCACGGTGGGCCGCAGGATGGCCTCACGCCGCTTCACCTACGGCTACGGCAGAGCCGAGGATCTCGCTGGGATCGTCATCGTCGTCATCATCGCCGCGTCGGCGGGCCTGGCCGGGTACGAAGCCGTCCAGCGCCTGGTCAACCCCCGCGAGATACAGGCACTGGGCTGGGTGGCCGCCGCCGGGGTGATCGGTTTCCTCGGCAACGAGCTGGTGGCCCGCTACCGGATCAAGGTCGGCCGCGAGATCGGCTCCGCGGCGCTGGTCGCCGACGGCCTGCACGCCCGCACCGACGGCTTCACCTCACTGGCCGTCCTGGTCGGCGCGGCCGGCGTCTGGGCCGGATGGCCGTACGCCGACCCGGTCATCGGCCTGCTCATCACCGTGGCCATCCTCTACGTGCTGCGGGACGCCGCCCGCGAGGTCTACCACCGCCTGATGGACGCCGTCGACCCCGCGCTGATCGCCCAAGCCGAGCAGGTCGTCGCGGAAACCCCCGGCGTGCACGGCGTCGGCTCCCTGCGCATGCGCTGGATCGGCCACTCCCTGCGCGCCGAGGTCGACCTCCTGGTGGACCACCGGCTCAGCCTCGTGCAAGCCCACGCCATCGCGGCGGAAGCCGAACACCGCCTGATCCACCACCTGCCCAGACTCACCGCGGCAACCGTGCACGCCGACCCCGACGGCCCCGCCGAACACGACCACCACGCCAGCCTCACCAACCACCGCATGATCCCGTCCTGACCCGAGAGCGAAAGACTCAGTTCCAGGTCAGCCGCTGGGTCAGCAGCGCCTGCTGGGCTGGGTTGGCGGTCAGGGCGAGCGCGCGTTCGTCGCGCTGCCTGGCCTCCCGCGGTCGTCCGAGTTCGCGCAGCAACTCGGCGTGGGTGGCGTGGACAGAACCTCGATCGATCGAGGCGCCTCCTTCGCCGGGCTTTACCAGGGAGACGATCGGCGAGCGGCTCGACACGACATCGCGGCGAAAACTCCGTCCCTGGGCATCCGGTGACTCGGATTCTCCGCCTCGTCGAGGGTCAGTCGTCCCAGCGTTGGGCGTTGTGGTCGGTCAGGGAGCCCGGGGGCTGGGGGATGACGCAGAAGGGCAGTCCGGCGGGGTCCTCCATGACGCACCAATGGTCGTTCACCAGCCGTAGGCGTCGAGCGCCGAGAGACTCCAGGCGCGCGATCTCCGCCTCCAGATCGTCGGTGTGGATGTCGAGGTGGATGCGCGCGGGGCCTGTCCCGAGTCGCTGGACGAGCAGGGCGAAGACGTCACCGGGTAAGTGGGCGCCGTGGTACTCCGGGTACCGCTGGTTTCGGGTCAGTGTCTGGCCGGTCGCCTCCTGCCAGAACGTCAGTTCCTTGTCGTGATCGCCCTCCGGCACATCGATCACGACCTTGTAGAGCCTGCTGTAGTGCGTCATGTCCCCCATCCTCCCGTCGCCGGGCCTTGGACATGAAGCCGTCCCGGGCGGCCAGGACTGTCCACATAAATCTCCCTAGCACGGGCACGGCCCGTGCTGTTCGACCTCTCGTACGGCCCTGCGGGCGTCGAGTTCGACGTGGCAGCACTCGGCGATCAGATCGCGGAGCCGCGCGGGCAGATGGTCGGGGGCCTGGGTCATCGTGGTCTCCTACTGGCAGCCGCAGCCGCAGCCGCCGGACTGGTCGCGGCAGCCGGCCTTGTCCTCGGGCGGGCAGCAGGTCTGCTGGGGCTCCTCGGAACAACAGTTCATGGTCGAACCTCCATCTCGTTTCCTGGGTGGACGGAGCCGTCTGGAGATGGATGCTGATTTGACATATCTCTAATCAATGATGCAGTGTAACAGTTGCTTAGATGTTCTTCTAATCAATGGGAGTGTGGACATGAGTCTCAGCGAGAGCGGTACCTTCCCCGTCGTGGTGATCGGGGCGGGCCCGGTCGGTCTGGCCGCCGCGGCGCACCTGGCCGAACGAGGGCAGGACTATCTGGTCCTGGAGGCCGGAGAGCAGGTCGCGGCGTCCGTCGCACAGTGGGCGCACGTGCGCGTCTTCAGCCCGTGGCGCTTCAACGTCGACGCCGCCGCCCGCCGCCTGCTGGAGGCCGACGGCTGGACCGCGCCGGACCCGCAATGGCTGCCCACCGGGGCCGAGCTGATCTCCGACTATCTCGCCCCGCTGGCCAAGCTCCTGAGCCCCCGGATCCGCCTGGGCGTGCGGGTGACCGCGATCAGCCGCCTCGGGTTCGACCGCGTACGCACCAACGGCCGCGAGGACGCTCCCTTCCTGATCAGAACCGCCACCGGCGAAGAACTCCAGGCCAGCGCCGTCATCGACGCCTCCGGGGCGTACGCCAATGTGATGGGCGCCAGCGGCCTGCCCGCGTACGGCGAGACCGGCAACCTGATCGACCACGCCCTGCCCGACGTGCTGGGCGCCGACCGGGAGCGCTACGAGGGCCGGCACACCCTGGTCGTCGGCGCAGGTCACTCGGCCGCCACCACCCTGCTCGCCCTCGCCCAGCTGGAGGACGCCCAGATCACTTGGGCGATCCGCGCCGGCAGCCCGGGCCGCACCTACGGCGGTGGCGAGGCCGACGCCCTCCCCGCGCGCGGCGCGCTCGGCTCCCGCCTCAAGGAACACGTCGCCTCGGGCCGGATCACGCTGCTGACCGGCTTCTACGTCCACTCCGTCCACGCGGACGGCGAAACACTGACGGTCGTCAGCCGCGACCCGTCCGGGGCCGAGCAGTCCGTCACCGCCGACCGGGTCGGGTCGGCGACCGGCTTCCGCCCCGACCACTCGATCGCCTCCGAGCTGCGGCTCGACCTCGACCCGATCCTCGGCTCGACCCGGGCTCTGGCCCCGCTGATCGACCCGAACCAGCACTCCTGCGGCACCGTCCCCGCCCACGGCGCCGACGAGCTGGCCCACCCGGAGAGCGGCTACTACGCGGTCGGCGTCAAGAGCTACGGCCGCGCCCCCACATTCCTGATGGCCACCGGCTACGAGCAGGTCCGCTCGGTCGTCGCCGCCATCACCGGCGACTGGGAGGCCGCCCGCGACGTCCAGCTCGACCTGCCCGAGACCGGCGTCTGCTCCTCCGGCCTCGCCGAGGCTCAGGAACGACGCGTCGGCCTGGCCACCGGCGTCAGCGGCGGCCTGCTCGCCACCCCGCTTCCCTTGATCACCGCCGATGGCGGCGGCTGCTGCGGCTGAAGGCAGGATCGACATGTCAGACCGATACCCCACCGCAGCTCAGAAAGAGCCCCTGCGCCGCCGACTGGACACCGAACGGCTGGGCAGCCACCTGGCACGCGCCCGCGAACAAGGGTGAGCACCGCCGCTGAGACCGCCATCCCGGCACCAGGGGATGGCGGTCAGTCACGTTCCGGCCGCGGCTGGCGGATCGTCGCCGCCCTGGCCGTCACCCAGACCATCGGCTACGGCGTGCTCTACTACGCCTTCTCCGTCTTCCTCGCCCCCATGGCGGCCGACCTGCGCGCGAGCAACGCCCAGGTCGCCGCCGCGCTCACGCTGTCGATCCTGATCGCCGCGCTGTGCGCCCCGCTGGTCGGGCGCCGGCTGGATGCCCGCGGTGGCCGCGGCCTCATGACCGTCGGCTCGGTCCTCGCGGCGGCAGCCGTACTCGCGTGGTCGCGCGTCGAGAGCGTTGCTCAGCTCTACGCGGTGTTCGCCGTCATCGGCATCGCCTGCTCGATGGTGCTGTACGAGTCCGCGTTCGCCGTCATCGTCGGCTGGTTCGACGGCGACGAGCGCGGCCGGGCGAACGCGCTGCTGGCGCTGACCGTGGTGGCCGGGTTCGCCTCCTCGATCTTCCTGCCGCTGACCGGACTGCTGGTGGAGTCCTACGGCTGGCGCCAGGCCCTGCTCGTGCTGGCCGCCCTCTACGGGCTGGCGGCGATCCCACTGCACGCGCTGGTGCTGTGCCGCCGCGAGCGAGCCGAGCGCCGCAGCGTCACGTCCGGGCAGCGTGCCGAGATCGTCGCCGCCGCCACCCGGCGACGGCCGTTCTGGCTGCTCGTGATCGCATTCACCGCCAACGGCGGCGCGGTGTCCGTGATGTCGGTCCTGCTCATCACCTACCTCATCCACCTCGGCCACTCACCCGTCCTGGCCGCCACCCTCGCCGGCCTGTTGGGCGTGCTGTCAGTGACCGGGCGGCTGATCACCACCGGCCTGCAGACCCGGCTGCCCGCCGCGCTCATCGCCGCGGCGATCTTCGCTCTGCAGGGGGTGGCCGTGCTACTGCTGCCGCTGGCCGGGCGGAGCGTGCCCGGCGCGGTCGGCTGCGTGCTGGGGTTCGGGCTCGGCTTCGGCATCGCCTCCATCACCCTGCCGCACCTGCTGGTGGGCCGGTACGGCACCGCCGCCTACGCCACCCTGTCCGGCCGCATCGCCACCTTCTCCGTCGCCGACAAGGCCCTGGCCCCGCTCGGCGCGGTCGCGCTCGCCGAGTCAGCCGGTTATGGCTGGGTCATGGGCGCGGTGGCCGTCGCCTCCGCGATCGCCGCGTTCGCCCTGCTGGCGTACCATCGCCTATAATTTCGATGGACTTCGAAGCAAGGAGGGCCGGATGACCGGCGTCACGATCCAGTGCTGCGCGCCGATCGCACGCGAGCCGCTGTCGGAGACCGACGCGGCCGAACTGGCGGTCCTGCTCAAGGCCGTCGCCGATCCGGTACGGCTCCGCCTGCTGTCGATGATCGGGTCACACGCGGGGGGCGAAGCGTGTGTCTGCGATCTGACCGACGCCTTCGACCTGACCGCGCCGACGATCTCCCATCACCTGAAGGTCCTGCGCACGGCCGGACTGATCGACGGCGACCGGCGGGGGACCTGGGTCTACTACCGGATCATTCCCGAGGTGGTGAACAAGCTTGGCGCCGTGTTCGCGCCGCTGACCGAGCCCGCGCTCACTCCCGCGTGACCGTGGCGTCGGTGCCAGTGCGGCGCTCCAGCAGGAGGACGTCGCGCCAGAGGCCGTGGTGGCGGCCGATGCGCTCGCGGGTGCCGACGACACGGAAGCCGAGCGCCTGGTGCAGGGAGAGGCTGGGGGCGTTCTCGGGGAAGACGCCCGTTTGGATCGTCCAGACGCCCGCGTCCTCGGATGCCGTGATGAAGGCGGTCATGAGGGCACGGCCGATGCCGTGGGCCTGGCAGCCCGGGTGCACGTAGACGCTGTGCTCGACCACGCCCTCGTACACGGGCCGGCTGGAGACCGATGAGGCGGCGACCCAGCCGACGACCTCACCCGTCTCGGTGTCGGCGGCGACGTAGCGCAGGTGCGCCAGCTTTCCCGCGGTGAAGCCCTCCCAGGAGGGGGCGACCGTCTCGAAACTGGCCTGGCCGGTGTCCAGTCCGGCCTGGTAGATGGCCAGAACCTGGGCGGCATCACTCTCGCGCATCGGGCGGATCTCCAGCCCTGGCGAGATCGCGGGCTTGACGGCCTGGATGATCGCCGAGTGCACGCCGTCGCCGTGGTCGGCGGTGAGCGTGATCTTCGTGCCCACGAAGCCCGTGGCGGCCAGCAGATCGCGGTATTCGACGACGGTGAGGGATCCGGCGACACAGCCGATGTGCCGCTCGGTCGCCGCCCGGAGCTCCGGGTCCGGGGCGTGGGCGGTGACGACGTCGCTGACGCCGAACCGGCCGCCGGGCTTGAGCACCCGGAAGGTCTCGGCCAGCACGGCGGCCTTGTCGCTGGACAGGTTGATCACGCAGTTGGAGATGACCACGTCGACCATGTGGCCGGGCAGCGGGATCGCCTCGATGGTGCCGTGCAGGAACTCGGCGTTGTCCACGCCGGCGGCGTTGCGCCGGGCGAGTTCCACCATGTCCGGGCTGGCGTCCAGCCCGTATGCCTTGCCGTACGGGCCGACCCGGCGAGCCGACAGCAGCACGTCGATGCCGCCGCCCGAGCCGAGGTCGAGCACCGTCTGCCCGGCACGCAGCTCGGCGACGGCGACCGGGTTGCCGCAGCCGAGGCTGGCCAGCAGCGCACCCTCCGGCAGCCCGGCGGTGTCGTCGTAACCCGCGGCGCCGAAGCGGCCGTCGGCGAAGGCGTCCGGTCCGCAGTCGGTGACGGGGTCGCCTTCCATGGCCTTCCTGGCCAGGCCGGAGTAGCGCTGGATGATCTGTTCGGGTGCCATCGCACAGCTCCTCAGTCGCAGGTGGGGGGTTCCGGTACGGGATTGCCCATGACCACGTCGGCAGCGGTGGGGAAGCAGCTCACGCAGTTCTCGTTGATCCGATACAGGCTGGAGGTGCCTTGGCGTTCCACCAGGACGAACCGCACCTCGGCCAGGATCTTCAAATGGTGCGAGACAGTCGACTGCCCCACACCGGAGGCGGTCACGATCTCTCCGACGGTCATCGGCTCCCTGCGCCGGGCCAGCAGCGACACGATCTGGATCCGGGTGGCGTCGGCCAGCGCCTTGAACCAGCTCGCGTACTCCTCGGCG
Organism: Acrocarpospora sp. B8E8; assembly: GCF_039871605.1. NCBI lineage: Bacteria > Bacillati > Actinomycetota > Actinomycetes > Streptosporangiales > Streptosporangiaceae > Acrocarpospora > Acrocarpospora sp. B8E8. The sequence goes on from NZ_JBDPLV010000017.1 coordinate 33,343, forward strand.
TCGGCCCGATCGAGCGGCTTCGCATCTCTATCCATCGTTAATCGACGATAGTCGATAGATAACCGAATGCCTAGGTCAGCTCCTTGATCAGTTTCTCGACGCGGGCCCGGATCTCGTCGCGGATCGGGCGGACGGCGTCGATGCCCTGACCGGCGGGGTCATCGAGTTGCCAGTCTTCGTAGCGTTTGCCCGGGAAGATCGGGCAGACGTCACCGCAACCCATGGTGATGACCACGTCTGAGGTCTCCACCGCGTCCACTGTGAGGATCTTGGGGTGCTCGGCGGTGATGTCGATGCCGACCTCACGCATGGCTTCGACGGCGACGGGGTTGATCTGATCGGCCGGCGCGGAGCCCGCTGAGCGCACCTCGATTCGGTCGCCCGCCAGGTGGGCCAGCCACCCGGCGGCCATCTGGGACCGGCCCGCATTGTGGACGCAGACGAACAACACACTAGGCATGCACAGGCTCCTTCGTGAACAGACACACAGCCCAGAGTCGGGCGTGAACCAGGGAGCCGAGCGCGGGCGAGATCCCGCCGTTCGCGCCCGCCCGGATCGGGGTCGCGACCCTCGCGGGCAGCGTATTTCCCGTGCGCACGGTCAGACCATGGCCGGGACGTTCAGCAGGGCGGACAGATCGGCCAGCGTCTCGGGAACGACCTTGTAATAGACCCACGAGGCCCGGCGTTCGGAGGTGAGCAACCCGACCTCCTTGAGCACCTTCAGATGGTGACTGATCGTCGGTTGTGACACCTCGAAAGCATCGGTGATGTCGCAGACGCAGACCTCACCACCTTCACGGCTGGCCACGATGGACAGGATGCGCAGCCTTACCGGATCACCGAGCGCTTTGAAGACGCGCGCGACACCAGCCGCCTGCTCGGCGTCGAGCGGCTGCCGAGCCAGCGGCGGACTGCACTCCAGGATCTGGAGCAGCTCCATCTGACCTCCCCCGATAGATGAGCGTCGAAGTAGTCCTTTGTCTATATCGACATATGTCTATGGATTCTAATTTGTGACACTAGAGGACGATCCCCTTGGGCACGCGTCAATCCAGCCCAGCCGATCACAGCGGGACCGGCTGTTGGAGCTCCGCCACCAGCATGCGTACGCGGTTTTCGATGCTGTCCCTGATGATCCGGACCTCCTCCAGCGAACGGCCGTGAGGGTCGGCGAGGTCCCAGTCCAGATAGTGCCTGCCCGGGTGGATCGGGCAGGCGTCGCCGCAGCCCATGGTGATCACGACGTCGGCTGCCTGGACGAAGTCGTCGGTGAGCGGTTTCGGGAATTCCTCCGCCGGTTCGAGGTCTACCTCCACCAGCGCCTGGAGGACCGTCGGGTGGATGTCGGCGGCAGGCTGAGTGCCGGCGGTTCGTACGTGCAGCCAGGGATCGCCGTACTTGCGGGTGAAGGCGGCTGCCATCTGGGAACGGCCGGCGTTGCCACCGCACACGTACAGCACTTCGACTTCGATCTTGGGGATGAAGCCCTTGATCTGTGCTAAAGCGGTAAGTCGTTCGGTGACGAAGCGCTGCGTGAGGAGGTGCAGGTGAGTCAGGATCTGGGCGTTCTTTCTCAGGTCGAGAAAGGACTCGTGCACGTAGTGCGTGACCGTCTCGGTGCAGAACCGTCCGGCGAAGCGGGTGCAGAGCTGGTCGATGATCCGCTGCAGCAGTGGATCGTCAGTGAGTGGGGGAGTGAAGGTCATGTCTGAGGGTGTGGTCAGGAGACGGTGACGTTGAGTTCCGTCAACAGGGCGCGGACGCGGCGTTCGATTTCGTCGCGGATGGGTCGTACATCCTCGACGGTCTTGCCCGCCGGGTCGTCCAACTCCCAGTCCAGGTAGCGCTTGCCGGGGTAGATCGGGCAGGCGTCGCCGCAGCCCATGGTGACTACGACGTCGGCGGCGCGGATGATCTCCTCGGTCCACGGCTTGGGGAACTCGGCGGAGATGTCGATGCCGCGTTCGGCCATGCTCGCGACGGCGGCGGGGTTGATCTCGCTGGCGAACTCCGACCCGCCCGACCAGGCAACCGCGCCTTCTCCGGCCAGGTGCTGGAAGAAGCCCATGGCCATCTGGCTGCGGCCCGCGTTGTGCACGCAAAGGAACAGCACGATCGGGCGGCCGTCGTCCGCGCCGCCCTCCACCTTGGCCAGGGCGGTCAGGCGCTGCCGGGCGAAGCGTTCGGCCAGCAGCGGCAGGAATGTCGGCACGGCGGCCTTCTCGGCGAACTGGTCGTAGCTGGTGTGCAGGAAACGCTCGATCGTCTCGGTGCTGAAGGTGCCGGAGAACCGGTCTTGAAGCGTGCGGGCCGCGGTCAGCAGGGCGTGCTGCTGGTCGATGCTCAGGTCGGCGTGGTGGTAGGTCTCGGGCATGGAGTCACTCCTGCGGGGATTGGACGGCCGGGACCAGACGGTCGATCCGGCGGGCGATGTCGGTGAATGCGATTTCGAACGCGTCGTCGGTGCCGACGGGGACCGGGTCGGCGATCGACCAGTGCAGCCGCTCGCGGCTCCCCAGCTGCTCGTGCGCGGAGTCGCAGACCGCGATGACCAGATCATCGGGCCGTACGACTTCGTCCAGGCGGGAGATGCGGGCTTGATCGAGGTCGAGGCCGTGCCGGCGGGCGACGTCAAAGGCGCGCGGGTTGATCCGCTTGGCGGGGCTGGTGCCGGCGGAGGCGGTGGGCACCGTGCTGCGCTGCCGCCACAGTGCGGCGGCGAGCTGGGATCGGGCGGAGTTGTGGGTGCACACGAACACCACTCGGGGGACGCGTCGCAGTGGCGCGGGCATGAGATCGTCCAGCTTTCCGGTCACCAGCCGCAGGTAGGTGCGGCGCCGGTCGCCTTCGGAGCGTCGCCGTTCCACCACGCCCGCCTCCTGAAGGATCTTCACGTGGTGGGCGAACAGGTTGGTCGGCAACCCGAGCGCGCCGCCCATCTCCCCAGGAGAGGCGTCGCCCAGGGCAAGCCAGTCCACGATCGCCAATCGCGCGGGATCACCGAGGGCCGCGTGCACCCGCGCCCGGCCAATCAAGTCAGCGTTCATTGCCTCAATAATCACTGACTTAATGGCTGCGCGTCAAAAGAAGAGCTGATGTCCTCGTAGGAACCCGTCAGCGTCCGGACGATGAATCCGACATGACCGGCTGCTCCTCGACGCCCGCCTCGGGACGGCCGAACAGCCCCAGGACCAGCAGCAGCCCGACGATTCCACCGACCATCTGAGCGACCAGGAAGCCGGGAACCGATGAGGGCGCGATACCCGCGAAGGTGTCAGAGAATGTCCGGCCGATGGTGACCGCGGGGTTGGCGAAACTGGTGGAGGAGGTGAACCAGTAGGCGGCGCCGATGTAGGCGGCCACGGCGGCCGGAGCCAGCGCCGTACGGCCAGAACGAGCCAGGGAGAAGATCACCATGAGCAGCCCGGCCGTCGCGACGACCTCGCCCAGCCACAGGTGAGCACTGCTGCGATCGGTGGTCGACCAGGCTATGACCGGCTCGGCGAACATGGCATTGGCCAGCATCGAACCGGCGACCGCGCCCAGGATCTGCGCGAGAACATAGCCGCCGAGATCTCCAGCCGTCAGCCCCGCGCCGCTCTTACGGCCGATCCACCAGTCGGCCAGGGACACGACAGGGTTGAAGTGCGCTCCGGACACTGGTCCGAGGACGGCGATGAGTACGGCCAGACCGAACACGGTTGCCGTGGAATTGGCTAGAAGCTGGAGGCCGGTATCCGTCGAGAGACGTTGCGCCATGATTCCCGAACCGACCACCACGCTCACGAGCAGCGCGGTACCGGACAACTCGGCGAGCAGCCGCCTCGCCAGGGAGGTCACTAAGGCACCATCCTTCTTGGGGGTGCCGTTACGCGGGAGCGGTTGATGGTCTGTCCTCATCAGTGTCTGAAGGGGCCGAGTGATCCGCGTTCAGGCTGATTCGCCACTAAGCCGGTCTCACTCGCTAGCTACCGCACTGTATCGATAGTCATCGAATTCGAGCAATATCGATATTGATCCTTATCGATGTGAGGACTGTGAGCGCCCTGGCGGAACCGGCGTCACCGAGGATCCCCGTTGGATTCGTGCTCTCGCAATGCCGCTCTTAGCGCTGCGGTGACCTCGGGTGAGACTGTGCCGACGAAACGCATCACCGCCGCCTCGACGTCACCTGCTTGGTCCAAGGCGACGCGCATCGACTCCGCCACGAAGGCGTCTCTGTCGCCGGTGGCCTTGTAGAGGTGCGCGCGTCCTTCGCGGTGCCGTGAGACCAGCTCTTTGTGCGAGAGCCGTACCAGAACGGTCAGTACGGTGGTGACCGCCGGCTTGGACGGGAGGGCGTCGGCGAGTTGCTGGGCGAACATCCCGTCGGGATGTTTCCACAGTGTCTCCATGATCGAGCGTTCCAGGTGGCCGAGCCGCACCGCGCACCCCTTACGTTCCCATCGCCGAAGCACGAGGGTACGCGATCCGGGTCCCGCGCAACGAGCGCCGCGGGCGCTACGGTTCAGCCGCGAATGGGCTTGGTGCCAGGAGGCCGAGGCGAGTAAGGCTACGGTGATCACGCCTCGGCTCCAGGGGTGCCGGCTTTGTGGGAGGGGCCCTGGGGGTCGGCGCAGTGGGCGCCGACCGTCAGCAGTGCTTCGGGCGCGTGGTCGACTTGCAGGGTGGTGTGCTCGATCCCGTACTGGTCGTGGACGAGGCGCTCGGCGGCGACGCGGGCGGCGTGGCAGTCGGCGCCGGGCTTGACCAGGATGTGGGCGGACATCGCGGGGTAGCCGGAGGTGACCTCCCAGATGTGCAGGTCGTGGACTTCCACCACGGAGTCGAGGGAGGCGGCCCTGCCGCCGATCTCGGCGGGGTTCATGCCGACGGGGGCGGCTTCCATGAAGACGCGGCCGGAGTCGCGGACCAGACCCCAGCCGGCCTTGAGCATGAGGGCGGCGACGATCAGGGCGGCGAGGGCGTCGGCGCGGCCCCAGCCGGTGAGCCAGACGACCGCTCCGGCGATCGTGGTGGCGATGAAGGCGAACAGGTCGTTGAGGATGTGCTGGTAGGCGCCTTCGACGTTGAGGCTGGTCCGGTTGGCCTTGGACATCAGCCAGGTGGCCGCCAGGTTGATCGCGATGCCCGCCAGGCCGGTCACGACCACGTACAGGCCCTCGACGTCGGGAGGTTCGACGATCCGGCGTACCCCCTCGACGATGAAGTACGCGCTGAGCAGGAGCAGGGTGATGCCGTTGATCTGCGCTGAGATGATTTCGGCGCGTTTGAGCCCGTAAGTGAAGCCACCTTGTGGCGGACGGGCGGAGATGCGCATCGCGATCAGGGCGACGACGATGGCGATGGCGTCGGTGAGCATGTGCCCGGCGTCGGAGATCAGCGCCAGCGATTGGGCGATGACGCCGATGACGACCTCGATCACCATGAAACCGACGATCAGGGCGAGCGCGCCGCTCAGGTAACGACGGTCGGCCTCCCCGCTGACCCCATGCCCATGCCCGTGCCCGTGGTCAGACATCGATTCGCTCGTCGTGGCCGATGTGGGTGATCGCGAGGTCGAACAGCATGCGGACGTGGGAGTCGGCCAGCTGGTAGTAGGCCATCCGCCCGGAGCGGCGCGCCTTGACCACCCGGTGGGTGCGCAGCAGGCGCAGCGCGTGCGAGGGCGTACCCGAGGGATGTCAACAACTACTCAGCGTTAGGTCATCGGCCCCCTCGGCAGACTTGAACACTTGCTCAGATGTGTAAACGTTGAGTAGTGGGATATCTACTCTCAGTAATGAACGCAGGTGGGAGCCCTACTCGGAGGATGCCATGACGCATGCCCATCACCCCCACGCCTCACATGCCCACGACGAACACACCGAACATCACCTGAATGAGCCCGCGGAACAGAGCACTGCGGGTTGCGCCGGCGACGCCACTCAGGACGGCTGCTGCGCCGCGGAGTGAATCACCCGGGGACCGCCGGCCGCGCGCCGGCGGTCCCCGACCGTCACGACCTCGAAGAAGGGATCACGCGATGCTCCTGATGGAGCCGACGTTGGAAGGACGACCTCCAGGTATGGCAGTGTGGCTGGCCGTTATCTTGATCACCTTGTCCACCCTGGCGGGCGCCTGGCTGGCCAGGCGGAAATCCCGGCAAGTCACCGCGCTGCTGGCCATCGCGTCCGCGCTGATGCTGGTCACCGCATTGATCGACATGCTCCCGGACGCCTGGCAGGGGGCGAACGAGAACGGCGTCCCGGTATGGGCACTGGGGTTGGCGATCCTGTTCGGATTCCTGGTGATCACCTATTTCACCCGGAAGGGCTGCGGGCACGACCATGAAAGCTCCAAACCGGCCGGTGGCGAGCACGCGCCCGGTCTGCACCGCCGGGTCAAGGAGGTGCTCAGCGCCGCGGTGTTCGGCGGCATGGGTACGGCGGCGGCGCTGTCGGTGCACCGCGCGGTCGAGGGCGCGACACTGGCCCTGACCGCGTCCGCCATTGTGGTGATCGCCCTCATGGTCCATTCCACCAGCGAAGGTCTGGCCCTGACCGCGCTCCTGGACATGGCGAAACAACGGCTGACGCCATGGCTGACGGTCTCGTGCGTCAGTCCGGCGGTCGGCGTCCTGATCGCCACGATCAGCCCCATCCCGCCTCAGGTCGAGCCCATTCTGATCGGCGTGGTGGCGGGTGTTCTCCTCCGTACGGCCGTGGTGGGCATGAAGCTGGCGGTGAGCAGGCAGCAGGACGGGCGGCTGCCCCGGCGGCCTCAGGAATTCCTACTCCTTCTCCTCCTCTCGACAGGAAGCAGCTGCGGGCAGCCTTGACCGAAGGGCGACTCAGCCTGTCCGAGGTGTTCGCCCGTACCGACAAACTGACGAAGAAGACCTACATCGGGTGGCTGTTGCGCGGTCTGTACGGCGATGGCGTGGAAGACCTGCTGGCGGCTGAAGGCATCGAGCCCACCCGCACAGTCGGCGATCTCACGAAACGACAGCGCGCCTATCTCGTGGAAACCGTCTCCACAACTCGAATGGTTCGGTGATTCCCTGGCACCGGCGATCGGTGCCAGGCCGATTCTCGCCGTCACCGTGACGAGTGACTCAGCGCTTCTCGTCTTGGCCGCGCCCAACCGCGGCCTGCTGGTCGTGGCCGTTCTCGGGGCGAAGATCCGCTGGTGGCTGCTCCCGCGCGTCATCCGCCGGGAACGCACCAGTCTGATCGCGTGGGGGAGTGTCGAGGTGGCGGTCATTGGGCTGGCGTACGGCATCGCCGTGGTCCTGAGCCGGGCTTCCACCCTGATCTGATCAGTGGCAGCATCCGTCCGCGCACGCCGCCGTCCCGGGTTCGGCGGATGCCCTACCGGCTGACTGGAGTGGCGCGCAGCAGACGTCGCCTCGCCAGGCGTCACGGCCTTCCTTGACCGCGACGGCGGCGATGACCAGGGCGGCGATCGGGTCCGCCCAGGACCAGCCGAACAGGCTGTTGAGCGCGAGCCCGACCAGCAGGACCGCCGAGAGGTAGGTGCACAGCAGGGTCTGCTTGGAATCGGCGACCGCGCTCGCCGAGCCGAGTTCGCGGCCGGTCCTGCGCTGGGCGTACGACAGGAAGGGCATGATCAGCAAGGACAGCGCGGCCAGGATGAGCCCGGGTGTGGAGTGCTCGGCTTCTCCGCTGCCCAGCAAGGCGCGTACGGCGTCGAAGGTGACGTAGGCGGCCAGGGCGAAGAAGGACAGCGCGATGACCCGCAGCGCGGCCTTCTCCCGCCGCTCGTGATCGGCGACCGAGAACTGCCAGGCGACGGCGGCGGCCGAGGCCACCTCGATCACCGAGTCCAGGCCGAAGCCGATGAGCGCCGCGGAGGAGGCGATGGTCCCGGCGGTGAGCGCGATGGCGGCTTCGATCACGTTGTAGGTGATGGTGGCCGCCACCAGCAGCCGGATCCGGCTCCGCAACTTCGTGCGGCGTGCCGGCACGGCGTCAAGGTTCACGGTGGTCATGACGCGGGCTCCGGCTCGGCGTCCACCAAGCCGCTGACCGGTTCGCCAGGACGCAGCGTGATGGCGTGACCGGTGGCGCCGAGCAGATGCTCGGCCGCCGCTAGCAGGTCCATCAGCTCGGGCCGGGTCAGGGCGTAGAACGACTGGCGGCCCTCGGCCCGGTAGTCGACCAGGCCGCAGTCACGAAGGCAGGCCAGGTGCTTGGACACCGTGGACTGGGCCAGCCCGAGTTCGGCGGTCAGGTCCACGACGCGTACTTCACCGCGGGCCAGCCGGGCCACGATCCGCAGCCGCGTCTCATCGGCCAGCGAGTGAAACAGTGCCGCGGCAGGGGAGATACCAGCCGCGATGTCGGCGGTGACACACCGCCCACCCTCATTAATCGCCATGTGGCGATGATAGCTCTGTCCAGCGATCGATAGTCAAGCCCTCTGTTTGCGACCCCACGTGGCAGAACTGCGGCGTGTACGCCAAGTCCTTGCGTAAGGAGAACGTCGTACACGCTCAGGAGCACGGCGCCGTGTGGATCACTGTCCGGCTCCACCCGTGGGTGATCATTGGGGTTGCTGGAGGCGCAGCCGCTTGAGGGTCAGGGCGTTGACGGCGACGATGAGGCTGGAGCCGGACATCGACACCGCCGCGATCTCGGGGCGGAGCATCAGGCCGAACGCGGGCTCGAATACACCCGCCGCGATGGGCAGGGCCAGGGTGTTGTAGCCGATCGCCCAGCCCAGGTTCTGCCGCATCTTGCGCAGCGTGCCCCGGCCGATGCGCAGCGCCGTGGGCACGTCCAGCGGGTCTGAGCGCATCAGCACCACATCGGCGGTCTCGATGGCCACATCCGTGCCCGCGCCGATGGCGATACCCAGATCGGCCTGGGCCAGGGCGGGGGCGTCGTTGACCCCGTCTCCCACCATGGCGACCTTGCGGCCACCGGCCTGCAGCCGGGCGATGGCGGCGGCTTTGTCCCCTGGCAGCACGTCGGCGATGACGGTGTCGATGCCGAGCTGTCCGGCGATCCGGTTGGCGGTCGCGGTGTTGTCGCCGGTCAGCATGACCACCTCGACCCCGAGTTCATGGAGCGCGGCCACCGCCGTCGCGGAGGTGTTCCGCGGGGCGTCGGCGATGCCGATCACCGCGGCCGCGACGCCGTCGACCGCGACCATGACCGCCGTTCTGCCGCCCTCGGCCACCTCGTCGCGACGCGGGCCGAGCGTGCCCAGGGCGATCCCCTCACGTTCCAGCAGGCGCCGGTTGCCCACCGCCACGCGATGCCCGGACACCTCGGCGACGGCGCCGTGGCCGGGCACGTTCTCGAACCGCTCGGCCCGCGTCCGGTTCAGCCCGCGGGCGTCGGCATGGCCGGCGATGGCCTCGGCCAGCGGATGTTCCGACTCCCGCTCCACCGCGGCCACCAGCGCCAGCAGGTCGTCCTCGGCCCAGCCGTCGGTGATGACGTCGGTGACCTCCGGCTCGCCCCTGGTCAGGGTGCCCGTCTTGTCCAATACGACGACCTGGACGCGGGCGGAGGTCTCCAAGGCGATCGCGTTCTTGAACAGCACCCCTCGCCGGGCGCCCAGGCCGGTGCCGACCATGATCGCGGTCGGGGTGGCCAGGCCCAGCGCGTCCGGGCAGGTGATGACGACGACGGTGATGGCGAACAGGATCGCCACGCTGAACGGCTCCCTGGCCATAAGCCAGGCGCCCAAGGTGAGCCCCCCGCCGACCAGGGCGACCAGGACCAGCCAGAACGCCGCCCGGTCGGCCAGCCGCTGCCCGGGCGCTTTGGAGTTCTGGGCTTGCTGGACCAGCTTGACGATCTGCGCCAGCGCGGTGTCGGCGCCCACCTTGGTCGCGCGTACGCGCAGGGTTCCGTTGCGGTTGATGGTGGCGCCGATGACGGCCGAGCCGGGCTGCTTGTGCACCGGCAGGCTCTCCCCGGTGACCATGGATTCGTCGACCTCGCTCTGGCCGTCCTCGACCAGGCTGTCGACAGGGATCTTGGCGCCGGGCCGTACCAGCAGCAGGTCTCCGGCGGCGACCGCCGCGGTGGGCACCTCGACCGGTTCGCCGTCGCGGATGAGCGTCGCCCTGGGCGGGGCCAGGTCGAGCAGGGCACGGACCGCGTCGTTGGCGCCGCCTCGGGCGCGCATCTCGAACCAGTGCCCGAGCAGGACGAAGGCGGCCAGCACGGTCGCCGCCTCGTAGAACACCTCGCCGCCGCCGGTGAGCGTGACCACCAGCGAGTACAGCCAGCCCGCGCCGACGGCGACCGCGACCAGCACCATCATGTCCAGCGTGCGGGCCCGCAACGCCCGTACCGCGCCGTCGAAGAAGATCCAGCACGAGTAGAGGATCACCGGCAGGGAGAGCAGCAGCGCCCACACGTCCTGGCGGAGCCCGAACGGGACCGGCACGTCCAGGCCGAGCACGTCGGTGCCGATCGGTGACCACATCACGATCGGGATCGAGAACAGCGCCGCCACCAGGAACCGGTTGCGCATGTCGGCCACCATCGCGGCCATCGACATCCCCGCGTGCCCGCCATGGCCCATCATCTCGTCGGGGGCCTCATGCGCTTCGTGCGCTTCGTGCTCCTCCGGCCGGACAGCGACGCCAGGTTCAACCTGGATGTGCCCGGCATGGCCCGGCACCGGCGGATCGGGTTCGGCCATCGGGTCGCAGATGTGGGCGGGAACCGACTGGCCGGCGCAGTGGTAGCCGCACTCGATCACCCAGGCGCGCAACTCCGGCAGGGAGGTGACCCTCGGGTCGAACACCACCGTCGCCGTCTGGGCGACCGGGTTGACCTCCACATCCAGCACGCCGGGACGCTGGCCGAGACGAGCCGCGACGGCATTCTGCTGCGAGACCCACAACAGACCGCTGACATCGAGAACAACGGTGCTGCGGTCCTTCCCGGGGCCCGGGTGGACATGGCTGTGCTGTGTCATGGACCGGTCTCCGCTTGCAGACCGGCCAAAGTCACCTTGACAAGGCGGCGCACGGCGGCTGGGGAGGGCAGGCTGCCTGCCGCGGTGAGCGCGTGCAGGCAGTAGGTCGCCAGTTCCTCGGGCGCGACGTCCTGGCGGAGGCCGCCGGTCTCCGCGGCCTCGGCCAGCAGATCGCGGACCATGTCGTGGAGTTGCCGCTGAGCCCGGACGACCTGTTCGTCCCGGTGGAGGAAGGCCCCGAGTTCGGTGCCATGGTGACCGTGGGACTCGTGGGAGATGAGGGCGAATGCCTCCAGCACTGCTTCGAGTCGCCGGCGGGCGTCGCCGGCGCGGTCTCGCGCGTGGGCCAGATATTCGAGGTGAGCGGTGATCTGGCGTTGGTGCCAGGCGAGCAGGATCGATTCGACGTCTGAGAAGTACTTGTACAGCGTCGCCCTGCCGATGCCGGTCTTCCCGGCGATCTGCGACATCGTGACCGACGCCAGCCCTTGCTCGGCCGCCAGCGTCGCGGTGGTGTCCAGGATGGCCTCGCGGACCGCGCGGCGGTGTGCCTCGATCGTGTCATTCCAAATCCTGGGCACCCCACCACTATACGCAACGACGATATCGGGACACTCTGTATTGACATAGACATAGTGTCTCGTAAACTGCCACCAATTCGACATCGCAATCGCATGAGGAAGAGTGGATGCTCCGATGGCTGATCTGCCCAGCGGCTCCGGTTCCAGCAACGACACCGGCCCACCACGCTGGGTGAAGGTGTTCGGGATCATCGCTCTGGCGCTTGCGCTGCTCTTCGTCGTTCTGATGCTGTTCGGCGGCGGAACTCACGGCCCTGGTCGCCACACTGGTGGCATCGGGACGTCCCCGCCCGTCCGCCTGGTGGCGGCCGAGGAGCACGCACTGCCGGTGGACGATCGCCGATGACCATGACCCCCCGCCTTCGCAAACTGGCGCTGACCGTTCATGTCATGTCATCTGCCGGCTGGCTTGGCGCGGTCGTCGTCTTCCTCGCTCTCGCCCTGGTGGGCCTGGCCGGCAAGGATGCTCAGACGGTACGTGCCGCGTATCTCGTGATGGGCCCGACGGCCTGGCTGGTCCTTGTCCCTTCGGCCCTCGCATCACTTCTCACCGGGCTTGTGCAGTCACTGGGCACGACGTGGGGTCTTTTCCGGCATTACTGGGTCCTGTTCAAACTTCTCATCAACATCGGCGCCGTCATCGTCTTGCTGATGTACATGCGGACTCTGAGCTACCTGGCCGGCGTCGCGGCGGCGCCCGGCGACGATCTCGGTGCGTTGCGGGAACCGTCCCCCGTGATTCATGCCGTGCTCGCCCTGCTCCTGCTGGTCGTGGCCACCGTGCTGGCGGTGTACAAGCCCCGAGGCACAACCGCGTACGGCCAGCGCGTACAACACGGGCGGCGAACAGTGGCGGTAAGGGAGCGCGGCGCCACCCAGGCGTGATGGCGCGCTTGCCGTCTGCTGCTGGAAGGCACAGCGCGAGATTCACCAAACCCACGCGAAGGATGGCTCGGCGATATCGAAGGTCTGCGAATCAGCCTCGCCGGAGCGGAGGACAAGCTCGCGCGGATCGACCGGCGGAGCTTGCGGGCGATCGACCTGGGCATACCGGGTCGCGCCGCCGCTCCTGTCCTGTCAACAGCGCCATGCCCGCCCAGCACCGCACCTGACCGGCGGGCTGTCCAGGAGCCGGTGCCGGCCCCGACGTTCAGCACCGTCTGCGCGTCCCCGAGCGCGTCCCAGATCTGCGCGGCGATCCGCGGCTCGGTACGCCGTGTCGCGGTGTAAGCGTCGCCGATCGCGTCGTACAGCCGTGCACCGAGCATCTCCAGTTGCTCCTCCGGTGTCACCTTCAGTCCCTTCGCCCGTGCCTCAAGTTCCCTGTCGATGGCCGCCACCATGGCGTCAGCGCGATCACGCCGCTCCAGCAGCAGGCCGCGCAGTCGGCGCAGGTGCGCGACCGCGTCGGTAGACGGGTCGCCGACCAGTTCCGCAACCTCCCGCAGCCCGAAGCCCAACCGCCGATAGGCCAGCACCTCCCGCAATCGCTCAACGTCGCACGCCGAATAGGCCCGGTACCCGGCCGCGGTCCGCGCCGAAGGCCGAACGAGCCTGATCTCGTCATAGTGATGCAGCGTGCGGACGCTCACGCCGGCCAACTCGGCCACGCGTCCCACGGTCCAGTGATCCTCCACGGCACCGACTATGCGGCCTGACGCCACGTGAGGGTCAAGAGCCCTACTCACGGCAGCAAGCACCGAACGCGAAGCCGCGGTCCGAGGCGACTCCCGCAAGCCAGAGCGATGGTGGCGGTGGTCGAGGTCGGCGCGGGTGTCGAGGGGTTCCAGGGCGGGGACGCGGTGTTCGGCAACGCGCTCGCGGGAAGCTTCGCCGAGTACGCGCTGCTGCCCGCCGAACTGACCGCGCACAAGCCCTCCGGGCTGTCGTTCACGGACGCGGCGACGCTGCCGGTCGCGGCGGCCACCGCGTACGACGGCATCCGGCAGTTCGGCCTGCCGCCGGGCTCGACCGTGCTGATCAACGGGGTCGGGGAGGCGTGGGTGTGGCCGCCGCGCAGCTCGCCCGTCATGCCGGTCTCCACGTGGTGGGCACCGCGAGCGCCGCCAAGAAGGACTTCGTCGCGTCGCTGGGCGTGGCCCATGTGGAGCCGGGGCCTGGGGTCGCGGACCGTGTGGCCGCCGCTGCCCCGGACGGGATCGACGCGATCTTCGACCTGGTCGGCGGGCGGCTCTGGAAGAAGTGGCCGACGTGCTCAAGGATCGGAGCAGGCTGGTCAGCGCTGCCGACCTGGCGACGGTGACCGCGCTCGGGGGCGTCTGGGTGGCGCGGGCGCGGAGCAGGGAGACGCTGGACGCGCTGGCACAGCTGGTCCTTCAGGGGGCTTTGAACCCGCATGTGACGACCATCTTCCCGCTGGCCGAGGCCGCGAGCGCGCTGCGCCTGGTGGAGGAGGGCCACGCCCGCGGCAAGGTCGTGATCGAAGTGCCGGAGTGATCGGGGCACTGGTGTACGCGGGGGGCGCCGGAGTGATCGAGCCGCTGGAATGCGCGACGTGCCGAAGTGCGCGAGGCGCCGGTGTGATCGAAGCTCTGGAGTGCGCGAGGTGCTGGCGTGATCGAGGTGCCGGTGTGTACGAGGCGTCGGTGTGATCGAGGTGCTGGTGTGAGTGAGGTATGCGATGAGTGAGGTACTGGCGTGACTGAGGTGCTGGATAACCCCGCGTGGGCGGCCTTGACGGGGCCTCATGCGCACTTCGCCGAGCGGCATGGGGGTGCGTTGCGGTATCCGCTCGACGTCTCCCCGTTCCTGGCTCTGCCGGACCGGCCGTCCCCGTCGGACTGGGACGACGTGGCCAGGCTGGCCGGGCGGGGAGGGACGGTGGCGGTGGCGGGGCTGGCCGTTGTTCCCCCGGAGGGATGGGAGGTGGTGTTCAACATGGCGGGGGTGCAGATGACCGGCGAGGATGTGACCGGTGCGTCCGACGACGAAGCGGTCCAATTGGGTCCTGAGGACGTGCCGGAGATGATGGACCTCGTCGAGAGGACCCAGCCGGGGCCGTTCCTGCCGCGGACCATCGAGCTCGGCTCGTACCTGGGGATAAGGCGGGACGGCGCGCTGGTCGCGATGGCGGGGGAGCGGCTGCGGCCGCCCGGGTGGACGGAGATCAGCGCCGTCTGCACCGACGAGGCGTTCCGGGGGAGAGGGCTGGCGGGGCGGCTGGTGCTGGCGATCGCGGCCGGGGTGCGGGAGCGCGGAGACGTCCCCTTCCTGCACACCGTGGCGGACAACGTCGGCGCGATCCGCCTTTACCGATCACTCGGCTTCCGGCTCCGCCGCACCACGACCTTCCAACTCCTGCGAGTTCCGGTCCTGGTGGGCTGACCGCGCGGGTCGCGGCCCTGCCGGACCGGGGCGCCGTCCAGCAGGACCTGCCCGGTCCGGCCGGGCGCGCCCAGGCCGGTGACGGTGTCGAGGAGTTCGCGCTGGCCGCTGCCGGTCACGCCCGCGAGGCCGACGATCTCCCCTGGCCGGACCGCGAACGAGACGCGGGACAGGCGGGGCACGCCGTCGGCGTCGCGGACGGTGAGCTCGCGGACGTCGAGCGCGGGTTCGCCGTCCGGCCGGGACCGGTGGCGGGGCGCGGGTGCGGCCAGGGAGCGGCCGATCATGGCGTGGACCAGCTCGTCGGCGCTGGTATCCGCCGTGGCGAAGCGGTCGGTCACGCGTCCCTGGCGGAGTACGGTGACCTGGTCGGAGGCGGCGAGGACCTCGGTGAGCTTGTGCGTGACGAGGAGGATAGAAGGCGAGGGTCATCGCGAGGAACTTCACGACGCTCTCGCATACCGGCTGACCGGCCGCGCCAGACCCAGCCGCCCGCGCAGATCCGCCGTCTCGTACGCCGTCCGGAACAAACCCCTGGCCTGGAGCTCCGGCACCAGGCCCTGGGTGAGCGCGGACAGATCGCCGGGGAGCCCCCCGGGACGCAGGCGATACCCGTCCAGGCCCGCGTCCCGCCAGCCCGCCAGCAGGTCGGCGAGCCCTTCCGGCGTGCCCTCGAAGATGTGCGCGTCCGAGACCAGGGCCGCGCCGTCGAGATCGTCCAGGCGGGTCTTGTCACCTCCCAGGAACACCACCAGATCGGCGAAAATTTTCAGCTCGGGCCCGGTCCGGCCAACGGTCGCCTCCGCCTCCCTGACCTGCCCGACGATCCGCCGCGCGTCGTCCTTGTCCTGCGGCGTCACATAGACGACATCGCTGCCGCGCGCCGCGAACTCGTACGGCACGACGTCGCCGGACTCGACCACCCGCCCGTCCTTCATCACCAGCACCCGGTCGCTGACGTGGTGCACCACCCCTCCTGGTAGATGACCTGGATGTGCCGCCGCAGCTCCCGCTTCCGCCGGGCGGTGAGCCCCGCCCACGGCTGCCCGTCGATCTCGACGGACCCCCGGTCGGGGGCGAGCAGGCCGAGCACCAGCCGGGCGGTCGTGGTCTTGCCCGACCCGGACTCGCCGACGGCGCGGCGCCGTAGACGATGCGGGTGAACACGTCGCGGCCGTTGGCGTCCGTGCCGAACAGGTGGTCGGCGCTCGGGCCCTCCAGCGCGGCCAGCGCGTCCGCCTGGTCCGGGGTGCCGTCCACCAGCAGGGCGGGAGCGAGCGCGGCCAGCGTGATCAGGGCCAGCGTCACCGACGCCGCGCCCACCCCCACGCGGGCCTTCACGCGGCGCTCCGCAGCCGCGGGTCGATCACCAGATAGAGCAGGTCGATCAGGATGTTGACCACCACGTACAGCAGGGCCGTGACCAGCACCACGCCCATCACCACCGGCAGGTCCTTGCCCGTCACAGCGGTCAGGGTGAGCTGGCCGATGCCCTGCCGGGAGAAGATCTGCTCGACCGCCACCATGCTGCCCACCATCAGGCCGATCACCCAGCCGAGCAGGGTCACCGCCGGGACCAGGGCGTGCCGGAGCGCGTGGCGGAGCCGTACCCCCAGATCGGACATGCCGCGCGAGCGCGCGGTCAGCACGAACGGCTCCTCCAGGGTCAGCTCCAGGCTCTCCCGCGTCATCTGGGTGAGCATCGTGGTGATCGGGATGGCCACCGCGATGACCGGGAGCACCAGGCTGCTGCCGCTGTCGTCGCCGACCGCGGGGAACCAGCCGAGCTGGAAGGAGAAGACGGTCAGCAACAGGATCGCCGCCCAGAAGGTCGGGATCGAGACGCCGATCAGCTCCAGGCCCGAGGACAGGCCCCGGATCCAGCGTTTCCGCCGGGCGGTGAGCAGCGCCAGCGTCGTGGCCGCCACCACCGCCACCAGCAGGGCGGCCCCGGCCAGCTGGATCGAAGGCCCCAGCTGGGTGCCGATCGCCGTCGGGATCCGTCGGATCATGCCTTGGACACCCAGGCGTCGTAGAAGGTCGGGTACGCCTGCGGCTCCCAGGCGATGTCCCGGACGTTCTTCGACACGCCCAGCAGGTAGTTGAAGACGTACACGGGGAAGACCACCGCGTCGGTGTTCACCTTCTGCTGGACCTTGGCGTACAGGGCGGCCCGCTCGGCCAGATCCGTGGTGGCCAGCGAGTCGCTCAGCCAGCCGTCCACCTCGGCGTCGTCGTAGCGGGCCAGGTTCTGCCCGAAGAACGTGCCGCTCGGGATGTTGGAGATGGCGAACAGGTTGCGCAACGTGTCCCCGTCCGCGCGCTGCCAGCTGAAGTCGACCAGGTCGTAGTCACCGGCGATGGCCTTGGGCGCGAAGTCCGTGGCCGTCACGTCGGTGAAGACCACCTCGAAGCCGATCTTCTTCGCCTCGGCCTGGATCTGCTCGGCCAGCGTGCCGCGCTGCTCCCGGGCGAACGACTTCAGGAACGGCCAGCGCACGGTCAGCCGCGCGCCGTCCTTGGTGCGGTAACCCTCGGCGGGGCACCCCATGCGAGCGCGGGGGTTTGCCGGCCGACCAGCCGGGGCTTGGCGTCGGTTCTCATTACCTACTTAGACTGTAGGAAATAAGGGTTTTGCCGTCAACAGGCTTTTTATTGGTATTGCCTACCTGATATACATGAAATTCTTCAGGAGGTGGACCATGGCCCTGTCCCTTCGCCGCGCGGTTCCCGTCCTCGCGGACGGCTTCGAAGCCCTCGCCGCGGCCCGCGCCCTCACGGCCGCGCCAACCCTGAACGACGCCACACTCCAGGCCAGCGGCCTGCTCGCGATCAGGGTCCCGCGCTCATCCGGCGGCCCCGACGTGAGCGTACGCATCCTGACAAAGATCCTGCTCACCCTCGCGACAGCCGACCCCGCCCTGGCCCAGCGCTACCGCGCCCACACCCTCACCGTCGAATCCCTCCGCGCCTGCGACGGCCCCTTCGACGACGTCCTGTCCGGACGATGGCCCGCAAACCACCCACCCACGCGGCCAGGCCCGCTCGCGCCGCTCCTGAACGCCGCGATCGACTTGGGCGTCGCCAAACGCATCCTGACCGAGGCCACCCGAGCCTGGTCCGAACATGCTCCCTGGCTTCCCGCGCCCGTCCCCGAACGGCTCAGCGAACGCACCACCGACCTCCGCACCGCCGAAGCCCTCCTCGACATGGCCGCCTCCACGATCGACAACGGCCGACCAGTCACGGCCATCTCCACGGCGATATCCCAGGCCCATTCCGCCATAACGAACACCACGATCAAGTTAGGGCTCCCGTCCTGATCATGGCCGGGGGGTGGTGGCCGGTCCCGGTAGGCTTGGCCGTACATCATGGGACGGTTCCTGGAAGGACTATTCGATCGTGGCTGAGCGTAACGAGGTCGACTGGGTTTCTCGCTTCGCGGACGAGGTCATCGCGGAAGCGGAGCGCCGGGGCTCCGGCAAACCCATCGTCTGCGCCTCGGGTCTCAGCCCGTCGGGTCCGATCCACCTGGGCAACCTGCGCGAGGTGATGACGCCGCACCTGGTGGCCGACGAGATCCGCAGGCGGGGGTACGAGTGCGTGCATCTGCTGTCCTGGGATGACTACGACCGGTTCCGGAAGGTTCCCGCCGGTGTCGATCCGTCCTGGGCGGAGCACATCGGCAAGCCGCTGACCACGGTCCCGGCGCCGACCGGCAGTCCGTACGCGACCTGGGCCGAGCACTTCAAGGCCCCGATGGTGGCGGCGCTGAAGGAGCTGGGCATCGAGGTGCACGGCATCAGCCAGACCGAGCGCTACACCTCCGGCGCCTACCGGGACCAGATCCTGCTGGCGATGCGGGAGCGCGGGCGCATCGACGCCGTCCTGGGCCGTTACCGGACCAAGGCCAAGCCCGGCGCGGTCGTGCCGCAGGGGGCCGACGAGGCGAGCCAGGAGGCGGCGCTGGCCGCGGCCGAGGGCTCCGGCGCGGCCACCGAGGACGACGGCGCCACCGCGGCGGGATATTTCCCCTACAAGCCGTACTGCTCGTTCTGCGACAAGGACACGACCACGGTGACCTCCTATGACGAGGAGACCACCGAGATGTCCTATGTCTGCGCGAACGGGCACGCCGAGACCGTCCTGCTGTCGGAGCACAACCGGGGCAAGCTGGTGTGGAAGGTCGACTGGCCGATGCGCTGGGCGTATGAGGGCGTGGTCTTCGAGCCGTCTGGCGTGGACCACAGCTCGCCCGGCTCCTCGTTCGTGGTCGGCGGCCAGCTCGTCCGCGAGGTGTTCGGCCAGGACCCGCCCATCGGCCCGATGTACGCCTTTGTCGGCATCAGCGGCATGGCCAAGATGAGCAGCTCCCGGGGCGCGGTGCCGACCCCGGCCGACGCGCTGGAGATCATGGAGGCGCCGGTCCTGCGCTGGCTCTACGCGCGCCGCCGCCCCAACCAGTCCTTCAAGATCGCCTTCGACCAGGAGATCTACCGGCTCTACGACGAGTGGGACACCCTCGGCCGCAAGATCGAGGACGGCTCGGCGCCCCCCGCCGACGTGGCCGCCTTCGGCCGCGCCGCCCGCACGGCCACGGGCGAGCTGCCGCGCACCCCCCGGCCGGTGCCGTACCGGACGCTCGCCTCGATCGTCGACGTGACCACCGGGCACGAGGAGCAGATCCTGCGCATCCTGCGCGACCTCGACCCTGCCCACCCGGTCTCCTCGCTGGCGGAGGTCCGGCCGCGGCTGGACCGCGCGCAGGCGTGGGTGGAGACGAAGATGGACGCCGACCAGCGCACCCAGGTGCGCGAGGAGCCCGACACGGCGCTGCTGGCCGGGCTCGGCGACACCGAGCGGAACATGCTGCGCCTGCTGCTGGAGGGCCTGGACGCGCACTGGTCCCTGGAGGGTCTCACAGAGCTGGTGTACGGCGTGCCCAAGCTCCAGCAGGGGCTCTCCCTGGACGCGCCCCCCACGCCGGAGATCAAGGTGGCCCAGCGGGCGTTCTTCGCGCTCCTCTACCACCTGCTGGTCGGCGGCGACACCGGCCCCCGGCTGCCGACGCTGCTCCTGGCGGTGGGCGCCGCCCGCATCCGCAAGCTGCTCAGCGCCTGAGCACACGAAGAGGCCCGCCCCCCGGTAGGGGAGCGGGCCTCTTGGGTTAGTGGCCCACGGCGCGCAGGGCGTTCACGATGCCCTGACCGTAGAAGCCGTTGTTGCTCTTCCCACCCTCACAGGTGTGCGTCGCGGTCACGGTGGCGCCGCTCGGCAGGATGCGGGTGTAGGTGTAGGTGCCGCCGGCCGGGCACCGGGTGTCGGTGGCGGTGGCCTTGAGCACGCGCTCCACGTCGTCCGGGTCCATGCCGTAGCCGCCCCGGCCGTTGCGGCCGTACTTGCTGACGATCAGTGCCGCCACGCCGACCGCGCGGGGCGAGGCCATCGAGGTGCCCTGCAGGTACTGGTAGTACGCGCAGACGCTGCCCCGGCAGTCCTTCACCACATACTCGACCGTCGGGTCGCCGTTCTCGTCGATCTCCCCGTTGGCGCGGGCCAGCGATTCGGGGTACGCCGAGAGCGTCGCCTTGGTGATGTCCCGGGTGTTGCCCGGCGTGTCGTACACGTCGCCACCGGGCGCGGCCACGGCGATGTACCCGTTGCCGTAGTCGGAGTAGTACGACTTGCGGGTGCTGATACCGGTGGAGGAGACCGGCACCACGTGGTCGCCCTCGCTCGGCATCGAGACGCAGCTCGGCGGGATCGTCCTGCTGCGCGGCACCTCGCCCGGCGTGGAGGCGAAGTCCGGCGAGGAGGCGTCGGTCAGCGTCTTGGTGTAGTCGGTGGCGCCGTTCCCGGCCGCCGCGATCAGGGTCACGCCCTTGCGGTGCGCGTAGTTGAGCGCCCGCTGGGTGGCCTTGATGATGGTGGCCTGCTCCAGCTGGTCCGCCGCCGAGTCGGCCGCGTTGTCGACGCAGTTGAACAGCCACGGGTCGATGTAGTAGCTCATGTTGACCACGTCGATGCCGATGTCACCGGCGTAGGTGAGCGCGTCCACCGAGGGCTGCAGGAAGAAGTAGCCCGAGTCCTGACCGGCCCGGATGTTGACGATCGTGACGTTGGGGGCCACGCCCGCCACGCCCAGCTTGTTCAGCGGCGAGGCGATCGAGGAGGCGACGTGCGTGCCGTGCCCGTCCTCGTCCACGTTCGCCGGGTCGTTGCAGGAGGCGTCGGGCTCTTCGGCGCACGGCCCGTCGATCCGGTCGCCGTTGGCGTCGGTCGGGATGTCGACGGTGAAGTTGCGGCTGAGCGCGTTGCTGAAGTTGGGGGCGATGTCGGGGTGCGTACCGTCGACACCGGTGTCGAGGATGCCGACGAGCACGCGCTTGTCGCCCTGCTCGTACTTGTGCGCCTCGTTGGCCTTCATCTGGTCGAGGTCCCACTGCAGGTCGTCCAGCGGCTCGGCGGACGGCTTGCGGTTCCACTTGGGGAACTTGCCGTGGCCGCGGCCTTCCTTCTCGACGGCCTTGGCCTCGATGGCCTTGCGGACGTCGGCCTTGACCCGGGCGCTTTCCGGGGCCGCGCCGATGACGCGGTTACCGGCGACGCCGTCGATGGCCGCGTTGTTCTTGATCGCGTCGACGAAGCCGGCGTTGGTGGTGCTGACCGTGGCCAGCCCGACTGCGGTATTGACCTTCACAATGGTGCCGCCGGCCGCCTGGATCGCCTTTTGGGCATCGGCCGCGCTGGCTCCCTCCTTGTAAAGGACCACATACTCCTTGCTGGTCGCGGGCTCGGCTGACGAGGGTGCCGCCTGAGCCGGCGCCGTCAGAGCCGCCGCGCCTAACGCGACGACGGCGGTGAGGGCGAGAAGACGTTTCAACTGCCACCTCCCTGTGGGCAGGAGAACATAAGCAAACAGATCGGTACGCATCTGCCGCGCAGCACATATTTCGGGATTGACACCCCGCGTCAACAGGCCGCCAGAAAGTTGAGGCCA
This sequence comes from Acrocarpospora sp. B8E8, assembly GCF_039871605.1. Taxonomy (NCBI): domain Bacteria; kingdom Bacillati; phylum Actinomycetota; class Actinomycetes; order Streptosporangiales; family Streptosporangiaceae; genus Acrocarpospora; species Acrocarpospora sp. B8E8. Next base: position 55,219 of record NZ_JBDPLV010000017.1, read on the forward strand.
AGGTGTGACATGAACGCGATGGTGAGCTCAGCCGCCCGAGCGGATGAAGGCGAGGACGGCGAGGACCCGGCGATGCGAGCTGGGGTCGTCGAGCAGGCCCAGCTTGCCGAAGATCTGCGCCACGTGCGCCTCCACGGTGCGTTCCGTGATGGTCAGGCGGGCCGCGATGGCCTTGTTCGACAGGCCCTCCGCGAGCAGGGCGAGCACCTCGCGCTCGCGGGCGGTCAGGGCCGCGAGGGGGTCCTTCGCGCGCTGCCTGCCCAGGAGCCGGGAGACGATCGTGGGGTCGATGACCGTTTCGCCGTCGGCGAGGCGGCGGAGCGCGTCGACCAGGATGGCTTGGTCGAAGACGCGTTCCTTGAGGAGGTAGCCGACGCGTTCCGGATGGTCGCGCAGGAGGCGCATCGCGTAGGCGGGCTCGACGTACTGCGAGAGCACGAGCACGCCGACGCGCGGATGGTCGGCCCTGATGCGTTCGGCGGCGACCAGCCCCTCGTCGGTGTGGGTCGGGGGCATCCGGATGTCGACCACGACCAGGTCGGGTTCCTCCGCGCGCACGGCCGCCAGCAGCGTGCCGGCGTCGTCCACCTCCGCGGCGACGGTGTAGCCGGACTGCTTGAGGAGGTACGCCACGCCCGCCCGGGTCAGCAGCGAGTCATCCGCCACCACCACGCGCATGAGATCTCCGCTCACATGGGAGCTCACATCGTAGCCCCGGCGAGGGGAATCTCCACGCGGATGTGATCGGCGGTCGCGGTCACCCGGCCGCCGAGAGCGCCCGCGCGGTCGCCGAGGTGGCCGGGCAGGCGGGGGACGGCTCCGGTCACCTCCAGGGTGAGCACGTCTTCCCGGGCTTCCACGCGCACGTTCAGCGGTCCGGTGGCCGATCGCGCCGAGTGGTCCGCGATCAGGTAGACGGCCCGCTCGACGGCGGGCGCGAAGCGTACGCCGGGGAGTTCGGAGATCTCGACCGGGAACGGCGCCCGGTCGGCGAGCGACCACAACGCGCCCTCGATTCCGGTCTCCTCGAGGATGACGGGGAAGATGCCGTGGGCCAGCTCCCGGAGTTCCCCCAGCGCCTGGAGCGCCGTGTCGACCGCGGGATCCCCGGCGAGCCTGAGCTCGAAGGCCACCGCGAGCAGGCGCTGTTGCGCGCCGTCGTGCAGGTCGCGTTCGAGTCCGCGGCGCGCGTCGTCGCCCGCCGTCACGACGCGGGTCCGGGAGGCGCGCAGGTCCGCGATCTGCGCCAGCACCTCCGCGCGCAGCCGCTCGTTGTCGATGGCGAGCCGGGCCGCCGGGCCGATGCGCTCGGTGAGTTCCCGGCTGCCGGGGTCGTGCGCGATCAGCGCCACGGGCTGGCCCTCCCTGACGATGGAGGTCACCGCCTGACCCTGCTCCGGTCCGGCGGGGACTTCGGCGCCCCGGCTGTCCACGTAGCGTCCGTAACTGGGCAGCCAGTAGGCGACGGTGAGGGACGGGTCGCCGGTCACCCGGCCGAGGGTCGCCTGCAGGGACGCGGAGCCGAGGTCGTCGGCCAGGCGTCCCACCGCGGCGCGCCTGAGCCAGCCGGCGACGGTCGTCCAGATGACGGCCGCGGCGAGGCAGCAGAGCGCGGCGGCTTGGGCGAAGAAGATCGCGAGGTAGAGGGGGTTGTCCGGGCGTTCGGCCGGGCCGAGGAGCAGCGCCGTGCCGTAGAGGGCGAACGTCGCCGTCGCCACAGCGCCGGGCGGCAGGGGGAGTCCGCGCACGCGGCGGGCGACGGGGGTCATCCGCCGGTGGTCCTGGATGGCGCGGGTGGCCGCCGCGACGCCGAACACCACCGCGAAGGCGGCCCAGGAGGTGCTCAGCCACTCGGCCGCCGTCTGGTTCGGGAACGCCGGGAGGAGGCTGGCGCAGAGCCGCCAGCAATCGGGGTCGTAGAACGGGTCGTATACGAGCGTGTGGCCCACCGCCAGCAGTGCGGTGATCGTGTAGGCCGCGATCGGGGGCCGTCGCAGCGTCAGGTGGGCGGCGGCGGGGAGCAGGAAGGGAACCGCGGCCATCGCGGCGCTTCTGGCCCAGGACGGGCCTCCGGCGATCCAGATCGGCGCCAGCCAGCACAACCCGCCGGCGTACGCGGCTCCGCGCCGGCTGACGGCACCGGCCGCGAACAGGAAGAGGGCCGTCACAACGGTCACCGCGACGGGATGCCTGGTTTCCGGGTCCACATCGGCGAGCACCGCGACCGTCGCGAAGCCGTATCCGACCGCGGTGAGCGGTACGGCCAAGGGGGTGACCCGCACGGCGCCCATTCTCTCGCGGTGGTGGGAATCCGCCATTGCGGCTAGCACGTAGGCCGCGGCTCCCGGTGGCCGTGCTGGTCGCGATGGCATGGCGGGCGCCCCGGCCTAGCGTCGATGCTGACATCAAGGGAGGGTGGTCATGAGACTGAGAAACGTCGTGGTCCTCGCCGCGACGGCCGCGCTCGTGGTGGCCTGCGCGAGCGCGACGCAGGGTGGGAAGAGCGGCCCGGGGCCCGCCGTCACCACGCTGACGCTGGGGACCGACGACACGCCGGGGCTGCCCGGGGCCGACGCCGTCGAGGAGTTCGCGCGGCTGGTCCAGGCGAAATCCGGCGGCACGGTACGTGTTCAGCCGAAGTGGAACGCGGCCGGGCCGGTGACCCAGTGGGACCAGGCGGTGGCGCGGCTGGTCACCGGGGGAGATCTCGACATGGGGCTGATCCCGGCCCGCGCGTGGGACACCGAGGGCATCACCACCATGAGCGCGCTGCACGCGCCGTTCCTCGTCACGAGCGACTATCTGGTGGACCGGATCCTCGCCGACGACGCCCTGGCCGCGCAGCTGCTCGGCGGCCTGACCAAAGCCGGTCTGACCGGTCTGGCCCTCCTTCCCGACGGGTTGCGGCACCCGTTCGGCGTGCACGGCCCGCTCACCTCACCCGCGGACTTCGCCGGGAAGACGTTCCGCGCCCCGCATTCCGACACCGCCTACGCGCTCTTCCGGGCGTTCGGCGCGGAACCCGCCGACCTGCCGGGCGACGCGATGGGACAGGCGATCGCCGCCAAGTCCCTGGCCGGGATGGAATCCTCCTACACCTGGGCGTCGTCCTCGCTGCCCGCGAGCGTGGCCGCCGCCAACGTGACGTTCTTCCCGAAGGTGAACACGCTCGTCATCCGCTCCTCGGTGCTGGCCGGCCTGTCCGAGCGGCAGCGCGCCGCAGTGACGGAAGCGGCGGCGTCGGCCGCCGTCTGGGCCCGATCCCACCGCCCCTCGGAGATCGAGGCGGGCCGGGCGTTCTGCTCGTACGGCGGAGCGGTCGTCTACGCGGCGGACGGCGACATCGCCGCTCTGGCACGGGCCGCCCAGCCGGTCTACGCGACGCTGGAGAAGGACCCCCAGGTCAAGGGGATGATCGAGCGTATACGCGAGCTGAAGAAGAACGCCCCGGCGGCGCAAATCGCCATCCCCTGCGACGGCAGGAAGAGCACGGGGACGCTCGCGAAGAGCAGCGCGGCGGCGAAGTTTCCCGAAGGGGTCTACCGGGCGGAGATCCCGATGCAGCGGTTCCTCGACTCCAAGGTGCATCCCGCCTGGGCGCGCGACAACTCGGGCATTTCCACCTTGACCTTCACAGCGGGCACCTGGCGCCACCACGTCGGCGGAAGTCCGGACAGCGCGGACTGCTACGGCCCTTACACGGCCACCGGCGGAAGGGTCGTGCTCTCCTTCCGCGAGGTCCTGTGCGGCACCGCGGGCGGCGACCTGTTCTCCGCCGGGTGGCGGCTCGACGGCGGCGAGCTCAGGTTCGTCGACGTGGAGGCGGGCCAGCCGGGGGAGGAGTCGCTCATGTACGTGCTGTTCGGCAGCGAACCGTGGAAGAAGATCGGCTGACGCTTTCAGCGCGGCTCGTCGGCGACGGGGATCTCGGCGACGAGCCGCGTTCCGTTGCCCGGCGCGGAGTCGACGGAGAGGCGACCGCCGAACGTCTCGACGCGATCCGACAGTCCGCGCAGGCCGCTGCCCTGGGAGGGATCGGCGCCGCCGACGCCGTCGTCGTGCACGCTCAAGGAGAGTTCCGCGTCGTGTCGCGTGAGCGTGATGGAGACCGTCGAGGCGGCGGCGTGCTTGGCAACGTTGGCCAGGGCTTCGGCGCACACGAAGTAGACGGCTGCCTCGATATCCGCCGGGAGCGGTTCCGGGGACGCGTTCAGCCGTACCGGCACCGGGGAACGCGCGGCGAGCGCGGCCAGGGCGGGTGCGAGGCCGCCACTGAGCTCGCGGGGATGCAGGCCGTGGGCGAGGTCGTCCAGCTCCTGGAGAGTACTGGCCAGGTGATCGGCGGCTCTGCCCGATTTGAGGGTGTCGAGCAGGCCGGTGAGGCGCCGCACGGGACCCTCCTGCAGGCGCTCGGCGAGGTGGCGGCGCTCCTCGTCGGCGGCCACCATGAGCCGCCGACGGGAGGCCACGAGTTCGGCGGCCTGCGCGCCCACCTCGGCCTGAAGCGCGGCGTTCACGGCGGTCAGCCTGGCAGCGGTGCCCACAGCCTCGATCATGGATGTGCCGGTGAGCACGGCCCGATCGTGCACGATGACGGCGAAGGGCTCGCCGTCACTGCCGATGAATGTCGTGGCCAGATCCCCGGCGGGGAGCGCGATCAGGACGCCGCGTTCGTCCAGATAGCCGCCGTCCCGCCAGAAGCCGACCCTCAGGCCCGGGTCGCCGAGGGTCTCGGCCAGCGCGGCACGAAGGGAGCCAGGCCGGGCGAGCTCGATGACCTGGTCGGTGACCGCCTCGTGGCCGGGCCGTCGGAGCGTCCAGGCCAGGGTGACCGCGATGCCGCACAGGACGGCCTGGTAGCCGAGGGCCGCGGGGAAGGCGACCTCCCCGGCGGGGAAGGCGAGGCGGCTTGCGGCGCCGCCGTACACGGCGAGGGCGAAGGCGATGGCCGCCCGCCGGGTGCCCCCGGCGACGAGCAGCGCGGAGACCAGCGCGACGGCGGCCAGGTCCGTGTTCCAGACGGGCTGGACGACGGCGGCCACGTAGCCGGTCCCGACCGCCGCCCAGCCGACCCGGGTCGTGGGCCGCCAGCCCGGGAACATGAGCAGCAGGTGGATCAACGGCCCCCGGTGCCAGTACCACAAGGCCGGATCCAGATTCCCGGCGAACCAGGCGAATCCGGTCGCGATGAGCAGCGTCCCCGGGGCTTTGCGCGCGTACAGGCCGGCGCCGACGAGCACGAGGCCGGTCAACAGGTCGGGGATCCACCGTCCGGGCTGCTCCCAGCGGTAGGCCACCCACTCCGACGCGAGACCCGCCACGATCGCCAGGACCAGGATCGGCGCCCGCACGCCGTCACCCGAGGAGACCGCTGAGCGCCGGACCAGACAGTTCGTGCTTGGGGAGGAAACGGGCTCCCCGCAGCCGGGGACCGTACGTCACGGCGTCCCGGCTCGACACGAACACGACCACCGGCGGATCCGCCAGCCCGGTGAGGCGCGCGGCCACCGCGAAACCATCCAGGTCGGGCAGCTGGATGTCGAGCAGGACCACGTCAGGGCGGAGCCGGTCGGCGGCGGCGACGGCCTCCGCGCCGGTCGCCGCGTCACCGGCGACGACGAAACCGCCCGCCTCGAGCAGCGCCCGAGCCGAGGAACGGAAGCCGTCATGGTCGTCGACGATCAGCACACTCCGGGCCACGGCTCGATGGTCGCACCCGTGCGCGGGTCCGGCATCAGTGGTGGCACGGAGATGGCGTTCACCAGGTGACCGGCAGGCGCTGGGCGCCGAAGATGACGGCGTCGCGGTACTTGACCTCGGCCGGGTCGACGGCGAGGGCGAGGCCGGGCAGCCGGGTGAGGAGTTCCGTGAGGGCGATGCGCAGCTCGGCCCGGGCCAGCGGCTGGCCCAGGCACTGGTGCACGCCGAAACCGAAGGCCATGTGCTGGTGGGAGCCGCGGGCCAGGTCGAGGTCGCCGGGTTCGGTGAAGACGGCGGCGTCGTGGTTGGCGCCGGACACCAGCGCGATCACGCCCTCCCCGGCCTTGATGACCTGGCCGCCGATCTCGGTGTCGGCCATGGCCGCCCGGGTGAGGCCGGTCCGCACGATGCTCAGGTAGCGCAGCAGCTCCTCCACCGCGTCGTCCATCGACTCGGGCTCGGCCCGGAGCCGCCGCATCTGCTCGGGATTCTGCAGGAGGGCCAGCGTGCTCAGGCCGATCATGTTCGAGGTGGTCTCGTGTCCGGCGACCAGGAGCAGCAGCGCCACCCCGGACAGCTCGTCCGCGGTCATCTCGCCGGTGGCCACCCGCTCGGCGGCGAGCCGGCTGATCAGGTCCGCGCCGCCGTCCCGCTGCCGTACCAGCTTGTCGAGGTAGTCGTGGATCTCGTCCCGCGCGGCCAGGGCCTCCTGCGGCGGGGTGGACCACGCCAGCATGACGCGGCTGCGGTCCTGGAAGAACGTGTGGTCGCTGTACGGCACACCGAGCAGATGGCAGATCACCATCGAGGGCACGGGCAGCGCGAACCACTCGACGAGGTCGGCGGGCGCCCCGTGCGCCCGCATGGCGTCCAGCGCGCCGACGACGGTCTCCCTGATCAGCGGTTCCAGCGTGCGAATCTGCCTGATCATGAACTCGGGGACGAGCATGCGCCGGAGCCGGGCGTGGTCCAGCCCGTCCATGCGGATGAACATGCCCGGCGGCGGGCCGTCCGGCGGCTGCGGCAGGGCCCGGATCATCGGAAAGCCCGGTTTGGTGAAATCGCTGGAGAAGTCCGGGCTGCGGAGCACCTGGCGCACATGCTCGTGCCGGCTGACCAGCCAGGAGATCTGGCCGGTGGGCAGCTCCACCTGCCCGATCCCGTCGGGGAGGGAGACCGCACGCGGCGTCAGGGGATCTCCGTGTCGCGGGCGGAAGGGAAACCGCAGCATGTTCGTCCCGGATGTGTCGATCATCGCGTCCTCCGTTGCGTGAACGTACGAGCTCACCCAGCCACGCTACCTGCCTTTCCGGCAAAAATGCCTATGTGGCAAGTATGCCTGAGATGTAGGTATATTTACTCGTGGAGGTGGTGATCGTGATGGCAGGCACTTCAGGGCTTCGCGAACGCAAGAAGGCCGCCACCCGGCAGGCCGTGCACGACGCGGCGATGCGGCTCACCATCGAGCGCGGCATCGACAACGTCACGATCGACGAGATCACCGAGGCGGCGGGCATCTCGCGCAGATCGTTCTCGAACTATTTCACCGGCAAGGAAGACGCCCTGCTCTACGCGGACGGCCAGCAGATGCGCGCCCTGCTCGCCGCCATCCACGACCGCCCCTCCGGCGAGTCCGCCTGGACGGCGATGCGCGCGGTCGTCGCCACCATGGCCGACCGGGACGAGCACACCGTCAGCGAATGGGCGATCCGCACCAGGCTCGCCCTCACCCATCCCGGCCTGCTGGCCGTCCAGCTGGGCAACCACGCCGCCCTGGAGCGCGACCTGGCCGCGGTCGTGGCCGAACGCGACGGAGTGGGCCCGATCCGCGCCCACGTCCTGGCCACCGCCTTCCTCGCCTCCGTGCGCATCGCCATGCGCCTGTGGGTTCAGGACGGGCAGCCCGGCCGCCCAGGCGAGGTCATCGAACGCGTACTGGACGAGATGGAGCGCCCCTTCGACGGGCATTAGGGACTTCTGCCCCTACCCTCGCGGTCGCGTCCGGACTGAGCTGGAAGAAAGCGACACGGAGGTGAACGCCATGGGTATGATGATGCGCCGCGACCGGGGCTTCTTCCCGGAGATCTTCGACATGCTGGAATCGCCGCTCCTCAGCCTGCGCCCGATGGGCCAGTCGCTGCGGTTCGAGGACTTCGTCCGGGACGGCCAGTATGTGCTTCGGTGCGAACTCCCCGGCGTGGACCCGGCCAAGGACGTCGAGGTGACCGTCGCGGGCGGCATGCTGACCATCCACGCGGAGCGCCACCAGGAGGAGAAGGAAGGCGGCCGCAGCGAATTCCGCTACGGCAGCATGACCCGGTCGGTCACGCTGCCCACGGGGGCGAAGGAGGACGAGGTCACCGCTACCTATGACAAGGGCATTCTGGAGATCTGCGTCAACATGGCCGAGGCCAAGCAGGCCGGGACCCGGGTGCCGATCGCCATGCCGGAGAAGGAGCGCTGATCAGTTCCTGAGCCGGGGGAGGACCTCTGAGCCTAGGCGGCGGATGTTCTCCAAGGTGCGGCGGTGGTCGCTCATGCCCTCCACCATGAGGATGAGATGGCGGAGGCCGGTCGTCTCGTGGGTGGCTCTGAGCGTTTCCACGCAGTGATCGGCGTCGCCGACGGGATGCACGCGGGTCAGGAAATTTACGTATTCGTCCAGGTCGCGGGTCTGCCGGGGCTGGCCGTCTACGCGTACATATCCGGCTATGCCGGGTTCGAGCCACAGGGGAAGCTGGGTTCTCAGTTCGTCCTGGGTCTTCTTGGTTGAATCACCCACGAAAGCGACCACCGCGGCCAAGTGCGGGGCGTCTATCGGGGATATATCCGCATATTCAGCCAGAATCAGTGCCTTGGCCGCGTCGTCCAGCTCCATCCCCAGCAGCATGCCCAAGCCCCGCTCCGCGGCCACCCGTGTCGTACGCCCCGAGGCCCGGGCCACCACCGGCCGCATCCGCGCCGACGGCACCATCGCCACCTCGCGGAACCGGAAGAACTCCCCGCTCGCCGCCACCGAAGGCTCGCTCAGCGCCCGGCACAGCAGATCGAGAGATTCCGGGAACCCCCGTTCCCACCTGTCCAGATCCGCGCCGAACACCTCCAGGTCCACCCACGGCCCGCCCCGCCCCACGCCCAGCGTGAACCGGCCGCCGGACAGATGGTGCAGCATGGCCGCCTGCTCGGCCAGCGCCACCGGATGCGTCGTGGACAGCACGCTCACCGCCGTCCCGACCCCGATCCGCTCGGTACGGCCCAGGGCCATCGCCGCCAGCGTGATCGCGGACGGGCACACCCCGTACGACATGAAGTGGTGCTCCGCGATCCACGCGTCGTCGAACCCCGCGTCCTCGGCGGCGACGATCGCCTCCATGGTGTCCCGCAGGACCTGTCCCGGCGGGCGCCGGGAAGATCCCGCCGCGATGAGGAAGACGCCGATCCGCATCCCTCCATGGTGCCCGTTCAGATGAGCCCAGGCGGCTCCTCCTGAGAGACGCCGCAGAAGAGCGTGGCGTCCAGAGCCGCCGCGCGCATCTCGGCCAGGAAGAGCGGAGACGGCAGCACATACGGTTCCGCCGCCGCCATGTCGACCTGGTAGCCCATGTCCCCCAGCGCCGCCACCGTGAGACGGCTCAGCGGATTGCCGAGACCGGTGCCGACCCTGCTGGTCATGAGCTCGGCGCCGAACACCGACTCCCGCCAGTGCGAGCCGGCACTGCCGGGACCGCCCACGTTCTCCACCGGGACGACGTGCGGTTCAGCGCTGCCGAGCAGGGACGCGAACACCTCACGGGCCCTCGCGCCCGTGAAGACCGGGTCGGTGGTGCCAAGCCCTTCCACGAGGCGCAGGTCCTGCCAGATCCCCCCGCCGAGTCCCAGCGCATGCCCCATCTCATGCACGATCACATCGTGCAGGAGCCCCGACTGTTCCATCCGGTCCAGGTCGAAACTGTCGAAGGTCATCGTGCCGACCGCCGGGAGACGGCTCCCCGTCCGCACGAGAATCGGCCGCGCCTGCCCCAGAATGTTGCCCTCCGGCGTCCCCGCACCGTCGATCTTGGCGCCCTGGGCGAGGATCACGATGTCGTCGATGGCCTCTCCCGGGGTGAGGCCCGCGGGCAGTTCCGGCACGTCGGGAATGGCGACGTCGGGCAGATCGCCGACGATCATCCGCGCCCACCGGTCGGCCGCGGCCGCGAACGCCGCCTTCTGCGTCTCGCTCAGACCACCCAGGAACCGCACCTCGATCGTGAACGGCGACTCGGTAGCCGCCACCGCCCGCGCGCGCCCCGCGTCGGCACGCGCCAGATGTGTCTCGAACTCGTCCATCGCTCCGCCTTTCCATGTCACGGACTTCGCCCATCGTCTCTCCGTCACCTGTCGTACGCCTTGAGTAACCCCGTACTCAACGTCACGACGCGACCACCGCGTCCTTGATCTGGGCGAGCTGATCTTCAAGGCCGGTGCGCCAGCGGTCGAGTTCCCGTACTCCCGCCGTATGGGCTTCGGCGAGGATGTCGGTGGCCCTGCCCAGGCGCTCGCGCGTCTCCTCCTCGAGGGCGCGGGCGCGGTCCTGGGCCTCCGAGATGATCGTCGCCGCCTCCTCCCGCGCGTTGACGATCAGCAGCGTCGCCGTCTTCGGATCGGCGACGAGGCCTTTCAGGTGGGCGTTCTCCTGGTGCAGCCGGCGCAGGCTGGCCGCCACCTCGTTCAGGAAGACGTCGACTTCGGCGAGGTCGTAGCCCTCACGGAGCCGCCCGGTCGTGAACACTTTGGCGCGGACATCGTCGGCGGTCAGCGTCCTGTCGGTCATGGGATCGTTCACCGAGCCTTTCGCGGAGTGGAGATGACTTCCAGCAGGTACGCCCGCTGCCGGTCCGACAGATCGCCGAGCCGGTGATCGGGCGGGATGTCGTTGGCGGCGAGCAATTTCTTGACTTCGTCCGGCTGGTGGCCGGGCAGGGTGCGCAGCAGCCACCCGATGTGCGTCCCCTTGGTCAGGTCGTCGGTCCGCGCGAACACCTCAGACAGGCTCATGTAGCCCGCGGCGACGGCGGCGCGCAGGTGCTCCCTGCTGACCGGGGAGAAGCGAGTCGGAGTCGGGGTCGGCACCGGCTGGGGTAGCCGGATCATCATCTGCCCGGCGGCGGTGGGATGCTCGCCGCCGCGGGGCAGCAGGTGGGCGGCGGCGAGCAGAACCGCCACCGTGCCCGCGACGCCGATCGCGCTCACCGCGTGCCGCCTCGGCAGCCGCCCGTCCGCCTGCCGGATCGCGGCCAGTTTCAGGCCCACCAGCGCCGTACGGAGCAGCACCCCCGCCACCACGCCGATCAGGATGGGCTCCACCCGCGGCGGCAGGGGACCGATGGTGGCGATCAGGATGCCGACGGCGGGGCTGACACAGGAGAGGACCAGCCACGGCGCCAGCCGCCGGGAGGCCATGTCGAGCAGGGTGGTCAGGGCGAGGCCCTCGCTGGTGGAGTGGACCATGAGGGCGATCACCACGATGGCCGAGGTGGTCAGGGCGAGCGTGGCGCCCTCGACCGCGCGGTGCACGGAGAGCGCGGCGGCGGTGCCCATGCCGCTGAACACGGCCGCGCTGAGCACCTCCTTGACGCGGCGGTGCAGCCCGGGCGCGTGATTCCCACCGGCGGGGCCGGTGTGCTCGTGCCCGCAGCCCTTCCGGGTGAAGTAGGTGATCACCAGGAAGCCGGACAGGATCGCCAGCCCCACCGCCCACAGCGGGACGCCGTTCTCCGCCGCCCCCCGCCAGGCGTCGGGCAGCATATCGATCAACGCGGTGACCAGCATCAACGCGGACGCGATGGCCAGCCATCCGGTGACCTGCCGCGCTTTCCGCCGGGCCAGCCACGCCCCGGCCAGCGTCGAGAGGCAGATCAGGGCGGCGGCCAGCCACACCGCCAGGGCAGGAGATCGGAGATCGAGCGGCAACACGAGCACTCCCTTGTGGATGTCTTGGCGAACGACGTGCTTTGATTACAAAGCGTTGATATCCAGTTACTCAACGATTACACATCTGAGCAACTGTTCAAGTGAGTGTTGAAGATCCCCGGAGTGCGACCTACACTCCGGCATATGAACAATGATTCAAGTGTTGTAGTGGCGCTGTCGCCCGACGCTTGTTCCACTCCCGTCGTGGACGCCGACCGGGTCGCCGCCGTCCGCCGCACGTTGCCGTCCGACGACGTGGTGCGCGAGCTCGCCGACGTGTTCTCACTGCTGGCCGACCCTGGCCGGTTGCGCCTGATGGCCGCGCTGCTCGAAGGCGGCGAGATGTGCGTGTGCGACCTGGCCGCCGCCACCGGGCAGAGCATGTCCGCCGCCTCGCACGCGCTGCGCCTGCTGCGCACCCACCGGGTGGTCAAGGTGCGCCGCTCCGGGCGGATGGCCTACTACCAGCTGGCCGACTCCCACGTCCGCATGCTGTTCGACCTCGCGATCACCCACATCGGCCATGACGAGGAGCGGCGCGGTGGCTGAGCACGGTCACAGGCACGCGGCGGGCGGCGACCGCCGGTATCTGACGGGCGCCCTCGCGCTGATCACCGGATTCATGGCGATCGAGGTCGTCATCGGCGTCATCGCCCAATCGCTGGCGCTGATCTCCGACGCCGGGCACATGCTCACCGACGCCATCGCCATCGTCGTCGCCCTGATCGCGATGCGCATCTCCGCGCGCCCGCCCCGCGGCGGCTACACCTACGGCCTCAAACGCGCCGAGATCATCTCCGCCCAGCTCAACGGCCTCACCCTGCTCCTGCTCAGCGCGTACTTCATCGTCGAGGGGGTACGCCGGATCGTCGAACCTCCCGACGTCGAGGGCCTGTACGTGGTCGTGACCGGCCTGGCGGGCATCGCGATCAACCTGGCGGCCACCTGGCTGATGTCCAAGGCCAACCGGACCAGCCTCAACGTCGAAGGCGCCTACCAGCACATCCTCAACGACCTGTTCGCCTTCATCGCCACCACGATCGCCGGAGCGGTCGTCTGGCTCACCGGCTGGGGCCGCGCCGACGCCCTCGCCGCCCTGATCGTCGCCGCCCTGATGCTGCGGGCCGGCTGGGGTCTGGTCCGCGACTCCGGCCGCGTCTTCATGGAAGCCGCCCCCGTCGGCATGAACCCCGCCGAGATCGGCGGCAGGGCCGCCTCCCTCGACTCCGTGGTGGAAGTCCACGACCTGCACATCTGGGAGGTCACCTCCGGCTACCCCGCGATGTCCGCCCACATCCTGGTCAAGCCCGGCGCCGACTGCCACGCCGCCCGGCTCGCCGCGGAAAAACTCCTCCACGACGAGTACGGCATCGCCCACACCACCCTCCAGGTCGACCACGCCCCCCAGGAACTCCTCACGGTCGGCGCTCCCCCCACCCACTGCCGCGCCCCGCACGGCCCCGCACACCGGCGGCTAGCATGATTCGGTGCGTGTGCTCGACAGGCGGGAATGGGAGGCCAGGGCCGAGGCTCATCGGCGGCGCGTGGACGGGTGGATCGGCCCGCATCTGAGCCGTCGCAGGGCCGGGGTGGCGCACCCGGTGGAGGACTTCCTGTTCAGCTACTACGGGTATCGGCCGAGCCGGTTGCGGCGGTGGCATCCAGGGGCAGGCGTCGTGCTTGAGGGGGCGCGGAAGTTCGGGACGGGATACGTCGACGTCGAAGGCGGCGCGACCCTGGACACGGCCGCGCTCGTGCCGCGGCGGCGGGAGACCCTCACGTGGGTCGCGGGCCTGCTGGCGGCGACCGCCGGGCGGCCCGGGCAGTTCGGGTGTTTCGGCATGCACGAGTGGGCGATGGTCTACCGCCTGCCGCCCGACCGGGTCAGGCACGCCACGCAGCCGCTGCGCATGTCACCGGAGGCGGTGGCCGCCGTCGTCGAGGAACGCCCGCTGCGGTGCAGCCATTTCGACGCGTTCCGGTTCTTCACCCCGCAGGCCCGCCCGCTGAACCAGGCCCAGCTCACCCGCGAACACCAGGCCGAACGCGAACAGCCCGGCTGCCTGCACGCCAACATGGACCTCTACAAGTGGGCGAGCAAACTCTCCCCGCTGGTGCCGGCCGAGCTGGTGGCCGACTGCTTCGAACTGGCCAGGGACATCCGCGCGGTCGACATGCGGGCCAGTCCCTACGACCTGAGCCACCACGGCTACCCGCCCATCCCGGTCGAGACCCCGGCGGGCCGGATCGAGTACGCGGCCGCCCAGCGGGATTTCGCCGAGCGGGCCGCCCCGCTCCGCCGGCGGCTGCTGGCCGCCTGCGAGGGCCTGCTAGCCGAAGCGGGCGCACTGTAGGACGGCCGGGATCAGGCGCTCGTTCTCCGGGGCCGCGCCCGCCGGGACGGGCAGCCGCCGCCGCGCGTAGCCGTAGGCGATGCCGCTGCGCGGGTCGGCGAACGCCTGCGAGCCCGCCGCGCCGCTGTGGCCGAAGGCGTCGGGGCCCAGCGCGGGGTAGAGCAGCGGCACGGCTTCGAAGCCGAGCGCGAACTTGTTCACGTCGCCGGTGACCAGGTCGGTTCCCGGCGTGTGCAGGCGGGCGAACTCCGTGATCGTGGCCGGGCTCAGCAGCGGCGGTTTACCGTCCAGGCCGGAGACGGCGGCGGCGTACAGGGCGGCGAGCCCTCGCGCGTTGGCGACGCCGCCCGCGGACGCCGGGCCCAGCGCGCGCGTCTGGCGGCTGTTGGCGAAGGCCACCAGATCGGTGGGGGAGGGGGCGTTGAGGTTGAACGCGACGCCGATCAGGCTCTCCGGATCGACCACATCCCCGGGAACGGGACGCATCGGACGCGCCGGGACGAACCGCGACTCGAACTCGGCGGGCAGCCCCAGATAAAAGCCGATGTTGTACGGCGCCCGGATGCGCTCCTCGTATATCTCCTGAATCGATTGCCCGGTCGCCCGCCGGACCACCTCGCCGGTGAGCGCGCCGATCACGAAGGCGTGATACCCGTAGGCGGCTCCGGGAGTCCAGTACGGCCGCTGCCCCGCCAGCTTCTTCGCGATCAGCCGATCGTCGGCCAGTTCCGCCTTGCTGAACCCCCCATCCACCCCGATCATGCCCGCCCGATGCGCCAGCAGCCCCCGCAGCGTGATCTCGGCCGGAAACTCCGGCCACCACTCGCCGACCCGATGATCCAGATCGAGTACGCCCTCCTGCACCAGCAACGCCACGACCAGATGCGCCGCCCCCTTGGTAGAGGAGAAGACCGCGAACAGCGAATCGCCCGCGATCCCGTCCCCCGCCCACAGATCGACCACCTGCTGCCCGTCCCGATACACGGCCAGCTGCGCCCCAGGCTCATCCGGCCCTTCCGCGACAACGTCCTCGAACGCCTCCCGCACCCCCTCAAACCCAGGCGCCACCGCCCCACGCACAGTGATCATTAAGCCAACTCCCCGTTCCCGGCCTTTTCGGGCACTCTAGGCCCAATTCCGGAAATTTCGGTAGATCACTCTTGGGGATTAGCGCCCGTCCCGAACCAGCACCGCACCACGCCTGGACTGGGTACAGTGGATCTTCGTGACGTCGCGCCAGACGTGCCCGGACATTCCCTGATCTCACTCTTAAGCGGACAACCATCACATGCGTTCGGCCCACGCGGTCTTCGGGAGGCTCCGGCTTCTCGCTCGTGAACTCACCACATTCGGGATGATCGGCGCGATCGCCTTCGTGATCAGCGTTCCCGGTTCGAACGTGCTGCGCTACGGCGTCGGGCTTGGCCCGTTGACGTCCGTCGTGCTGGCCACCGTGGTGGCGTCCGTCTTCACCTACTACGCGCACCGCTACTGGACCTGGCGCAGCCGCGGCAGTTCCGGGCAGATGCAGGAATTCGCGTTGTTCGCCATGTTCAACGGGATCGGCCTGCTCATCCAGGTGCTCTGCGTCGGGTTCACCGAATACACCCTCAGACTGAGCAATCCACTGGCGCTCAACACCGCCAACATCATCGGCGTGGCGGCGGGCACGCTCTTCCGTTTCTGGGCTTACCGCAAGTGGGTGTTCCTCCCGGTCACGGTAAAGGAGAAGCCCACGGTCCCCGAGTTGGCGGCCGAGGGGGAGGGACCGGCCAGGTGAACGCGCTCAGCCCCTGCTTCCTCGTCGCCCTCGTCAAAAAATGACCATAAGGCGGTCGAATGGTGGTGGGGGGAGGTGGGGCGGAAGGCGTACAAAGAGAAAAAGGGAGTTCGCAGGACGGGAATTGGGGGAGGGGACGGAGACGAGCACGCCGATGGGCGTGCGGACCGTGAGAAGGGAGCGGGAGATGCCAGCCCAACGAGAGATGCCCGACACCCTGCGCCGATCCCCCAAGCGGGCCCAGGAAACGTGGGCCAAGGCGCATGACGCCGCCGTCCAGGAGTACGGCGAGGGCGAACGCGCGCACCGGACCGCATACGCGGCGCTCAAGCGCACCTGGGAGAAGATCGGTGACCACTGGGAGGCCAAGTCCAGGCGGGGGCCGTCCGACGAGCGGGCCGCGAGCAAGCGGCGCGACGTGGGCCGGACCGAGGAGGGCGTGAACGCCAAGGCGTCCAAGCAGCACCTGTACGACGTGGCCAAGCGAATGGACATCGCCGGACGTTCCAGCATGACCAAGGAGGAACTGGTCAGCGCCATCAAGAAGGCCAACAGGCGCAGCGGGGCGCGCGCCAGAGCATGACATAGCCGGACATCGCGGGATCCCGTGCGATTGGTCAGAGCCGACGGACGGGGGATTCCGCAGCGGATCGACGCGCCGGAGCGCGGCGACGGAACCTATGACAGGTTCGCGTTGATTTTCATGATCTGCGGAGGACCACCAGGGCGACGTCGTCCTCGCGGTCGGAGGGCATCAGCCCGTTCAGCAGCCGGTCGCAGAACACGTTCAGGTCGGGTTCCACCACGGCGGCCAGGTCCCGGAGGCGGGCCATGCCGTCGAGAACGCCCAGATCCCGGCGCTCGACCAGGCCGTCGGTGATCAGCACCAGCGCGCCGCCGGGCGGCAGCAGGATCGCGGTTTCGTCCGGGCGGGGCAGGTCGGCGCCGAGAAGCGGGCCGGGGAGGGGCACGTACTCGGCCCGCCCGTCCGCGACCAGCAGCGGCGGCAGGTGGCCGGCGTTGCACAGCAGCACCTCACCCCCGGCCGGGTCGACCAGCAGCAGCACCACGGTGGCCAGCTCCCGGGGCAGGAAGGTCAGCATGAGCTGGTTGACCCGGCGCAGGATCTCGCCCAGCCCGTGCCCTTCGCTGGCGTAGGCCCGGACCGCGTGCCGGATCTCCGCCATCACCGTGGCCGCGTGCAGCGAATGCCCCATGACGTCGCCCACCGCCACCAGCAGGCGGTCGCCCAGCAGGATCAGCTCGTAGAAGTCACCGCCGATCTCGGCTTCGGTGGTGGCGGGGATGTAACGGGCGGCCAGGTCCAGACCCGGCACCCGCGGCAGCGACCGGGGCAGCAGGCTGCGCTGCAGCGTCAGCGCGATCCGCCGTCCCTCATCCAGCGACCGCAGCCCTTCGACGGCCAGCGCCACGGTCTGGCTGAGCTGGGACAGCACGTGCAGATCGGCTTCGCTCGCGGTCACGTCCGCCGGGACCAGGACGGCCACCAGCGGTTTGGCCTGGAGCCTGGCCAGCGCCACCCGCACCTCACCGGTCCGCGCCGACGGCGCCAGCAACGCCGCCCACTCGGTACCAGGCCCCGTCATGATCGTGAAGCCGTGCGGGGCCGCCCCGAAATCGGCCTGCCCGGCCGGAATCCGCATCGAGTCCCCGCCCGCGATCGCGACATGGGCGTGCTCCCCGTCCAGCGCCGAGGCCACCACGGACGCCGCGCAGCCGAACATGCGAGCCGCCCCCTCGGCCGCCGCCCGTACCAGATCCGGCACCCCGTCGGCCGAGTTGACCGCGAGCGTGGTGTCGGCCAGGGCCGCCAGCTGCCCGGCCAGCCTCTCCACCCGTCGCCGTGCGCTGGCGTATCTGAGCATGGCGTGTACGGTCGCCAGCAGCACCTCGGGTTCGACCGGCTCGGTGATGATGGCGTCCGCCCCCCGCGCCAAGCCCTGGGTACGGTCCCGCACCTCGACCCCCGACGTGGTGAGATGAATGACCGGCACCGCCGCGCTGGCGGGATCCGCCTTGATGCGCTCGCACACCTCGAATCCATCCATGTCGGGCATGCGCACATCCAGCAGGACGAGGTCCGGCAACTGCTCCCGGACCGCGTCCAGAGCCTCCTGGCCGCTCGCGGCCTCGATCACTTCGTAGCCGGAATGCTCCAGCCATCGCCCGATCACGTACCGGTTGGCGGCGACGTCATCGACCACCAGGATGCGCTCAGCCACCGCCCCCGACCCCCTGATAGCGGGATATTTCACCTTAGGGAAGGAGGCAATTATGCGGCATGCTCAGGTCGTTTTGAGGGTAACCAGATAAGCCAAGATCAGAATGGTGAGGAACACCACCAGGACGCTGCCGCCGCTGATCGCCACGACGATGTGGGCGCGCCGGATCAGCCAGCGGATCGCACCGAGCACCAGCATGATCGCACTGCCCAGAATGAGCAGCGTCAGGATGGTGGGGTCGACGGGAACGGGCGCTTGCACCAGGAAGTGGAGCATTGCCATGGACTCACCTCACTGAAGTTAACTTGATTGTCGCCAGCAGCACCTCCGGTTCGACCGGTTCGGTGAGATAGCCTTCCGTCTCCCGCGCCAAGCCCTGGGTACGGTCCCGCACCTCGACCGCCGTCGCGGTGAGGTGAATGGCGGGCACCGTCGCGCTGGCGGGTTCCGCCTTGATGCGCTCGCGCAACTCCCATCGCTGGAGAGCAGGGAGTCAAGTATGTGTCCCTACGAAGTGGAATCAGTGTGGTAGGCAGCGGCCGTATCCCCATCCACGGCACCCTGCTCGAAGCCGTGGGCCCGATGACTATCCTTCCGATCTTCATCTCCTACCGGCAATTCTCAGGCGGATGGCTCTCTTGGCCTTTACCAATTTCCATCTGATCTGCTCGCGCCTGGTCGCATCGACAACCCGGGAGGACACTGACCTGTCGATCGCGACGCAATCTTCGCTTGCGTCGCCGTGCTAAGGCCCATGCAATCGAAGCCCCGATTAGCGAGGCGAGAAGATTGTTCGCGAGATCGATGAAGTAGCCCATGCCACGCCTATTGCCTGGTAGAGACGTTGTTGCGCCAATTGTGGAGCACTGTCCACGGCGAGAGCAAGGGTGATCGGCCGTCTCTAAGAATTCATGTGAAATCGGTGTATTGCTAAATCAATTGATGGATGGGTTTGTGGGTTTGGTGAACTCACTTAATTGTGGCTGGGAGTGTTTGAAGTGTGAAGTTTCGAAATTTGCCCGCTGATGTTAACACTCACTTCAGGGCATTCAGCTGAACGGATACTGTCGCCGGACGCGTCTGATGGCCATCAAACATGCGGGCCATCGTTCCGTGACTGATCAGCGGATATGATCACCTTGGGTTCTGTCGTGGGACGTCGGACTTCCCGCGAGTTTCCCCAGGTCGGCGGGGAGGACACCGATTCAGTCACAAATGAATCTTGATCAACGCCTCTCGACGTGGAACCTTAGAAAAGGTTTGCTTAAGGTCCTGAAGTTCAGGTGAATCGGAGTTCGAGTGACGGACGAGGGCCCCCATGCGGGGATCGCGCTGGCGCGCCGGTTACGAGCGCTTCGCGAAGAGTGCTGGCCGGGCCTGCGGATCACCCAGGCTCAGCTCTGCGCCGCCTTCGGGGTCAGCGTTCCGTTGATCTCATCATGGGAGTCGGCGCGCACCCCGAAGATCCCGCCGCTGGAGCGGATCAAGAGCTACGCGGCCTTCTTCGCCACCGAACGGTCGATGGAGGGCGCCACACCCCGGATGCTCACGTTGCGGGAGCTGACCGATGCGGAACGGTCCGAGTTCGACCAGCTTTACACCGAGCTGAAACGACTGCGCGTCGCCGCGCTCGTCGGCCAGGACGCAGTCCATGTGAGCGCGGAAGACAAGCGCGCCGCCTTCAGCGAGGGCCCGTGGCATTTCGACGACGGTGTGCCGATCACCATCATCTGCTCCCAACTCCCGGACTCCCAGCGAGCCAAGATCCCGTACGCGGATCCGAACACGCCCGATTACATCGACCTCTACCGCTACTCCGACCTCGATTCACTGCTCGAGCTCCACGGCCACCTGCGTGCCGCGAATCCGCTCAGCCTCGTCACCCTGCGTTCGGTCGAGGATCTCAGCGCCGACGATCTCAGCACCCACATCGTGTTGCTGGGCGGCGTGGACTGGAACCGCATCACCGCGTCGTTTCTCGACCGGCTCGAACTCCCCGTGCGGCAGGTGTCCGACTGGGCCGGCGAGAAGGGGCCCTATTTCGAGGTTGACGAAGTCGACGGCACGCAGCGGTATCACGCCACGCTGGGCCAGGACCAGACTCTGCTGGAGGACGTGGCCTTCTTCTATCGGGGCCCGAACATCAACAACGTCCAGTGCACGGTCAGCATGTGCAATGGAATGTACGCGCGGGGCGTCTACGGCGCGGTCCGGGCGCTGACCGACGCGCGGTTCCGGGAAAGGAACTCCGGGTATCTGCGTAGGCGTTTCGCGGGTGCGGACGCCTACTGCATGCTCATGCGGGTCCGGGTCGAAGGCAGGCTCGTGCTCACGCCGGACTGGACGATCGACGCGGCTCGGCTGCACGAGTGGCCGGAGCCGCTGGATGAGAGCTGAGGCCGCGCCGGACCACCACGATTCGCATCGGCATCTGATAAGCGAATACGACGACCTGCCCGACAATGCTCCGGGGCCCGTGCACGCCATCGTCGTCCCCACGATCCGGCATCTCCGCTGGCTGCGGCACGCGGTCCGGCTGGCGCAGCACCTGAGCTGCCCGCTCGTGTCGCTGCACAGCCGGAACGGGAGCAACGCCGAACTCGCGGACGCGATCGTGCCGTCCGCGGTGCACCTCATCGCGATCGACATCGACGACGTCGGCGCGCTGAACCTGCCGGACTTCGCGACCGACGCCCTGCTGCGGGGCACCCCTTTCGTGCGATTCACCGACCTGAGCGCCAAGCGCAACCTGGGGCTGGTGCTGGCCCGGATGATGGACTGGCAGCGCATCGTCTTCCTCGATGACGACATCGAGGTCGGCGCGCCGCACGAAGTGTCACGGGCCGCCTCGCTTCTGGACATATACGACGTGGTCGGGATGCGGATCGGCGGATACCCCGACAACTCCGTGGTGTGCCACGCGTACAGAGAGACGGGGGGCGTCAGGACTCGTTCGTGGGGGGTGGCGCTCTCGCCGTGGAGACGACCCGGAACTTCTCCTTCTTTCCGAACGTGTACAACGAGGATTGGTTCTACCTGCTGGGGGAGAAGACGGTGCGGCCGCTCGCCGTGACGGGGCTGGTGCGGCAGCGGCCGTACGACCCTTTCGACCGGCCGATCCGGGCGCGTGATCAGGAGTTCGGCGATGTGCTGGCCGAGGGCGTCTACTGGCTTCTCGACGAGCGGCCGGAGCATGGGTGGAGCGTGGCGGCGGATCGCTGGCACTGGGAGCGCTTTCTCGCGCGGCGCCGGAATTTCATCGAGCGCGTGCTCCGCCGGGTGCGGGAGTCACCGGAGACCGCGCGGTTCGACCGGAAGGACGCGGAGGCCTCTCTGCAGGCCGCTCTCGGCCGGCTCAGTCGGATCGAACCGGAGTTCTGCGTCGCCTATCTGGAGGCGTGGCTGGAAGATCGTATTCGGTGGGAGAAACACCTGAGTGGCTTGCCCAAACACCTGCCGAGCTTCGCCGACGCGGCCGAATACCTGGTCGGAGAGGGAAAACCGGGACTGCGCTGGAAACATCGGGTTCCCGATAACCTATGATTTCTCCGGCGTTTAGCCGGGAATGTGTGGTTTGTGGGACATATTGATATCCGACGGGCCGATTACGGAGATCTTCCTGACCTGGTGCGCACGCTGGGGCAGGAACACTATTTCCGTGATCGGCTGAACTCCCAGGCCATCGGCCATGGTGTCCTGCTGATCGCCTGGCAGCACGGCGCCCCCGTCGGCGACGTCTACCTGTGGCTGGCGGCGGCCGAAGAACGAGAACTCCGGGTGCATTTACCGGACGTGCCATTGATCACCCATGTGGAGGTCGTCGAGGGCCGGCGCAATAGGCGGGTGGGCACCCGGCTCATTCGCCACGCCGAACGTTTTCTGTGGGAAGCCGGACGCAAGCAGGTCGCCCTCGGTGTGGCCATGGACAATGACGCCGCCCGGCGGTTGTACCTTCGGCTGGGTTATACGGAATGGCCACACGGCCCGGTGGCCACCACGGAAGTCGTTTTCCTTCCCGACGGGACGCGTGAACTCCGGCCGGAGTTGTGCGCGATCCTGACCAAGCACCTCGACCGCGGCTGGACAGATGACCATACCGGCGGGCCGGGGATCTCACCCTAGATGGGCGGGTGTGGTTGGAGAATGGGGATATGTCGGCGATCAGGGCTGTCCGGGCGGCGGATGTGACGTTGCGGGTGACCGCGGGAGGGGCGCCGCTGGGCGAGCGGGAGGTGGTGGTCGCGCAGCGGGAGCACGCGTTCCTGTTCGGGTGTACCGGGTTTGATTTCGTGGATCTGGCCAACGGAGCCGGGAGCGAGCAGGACGAACGGCTGGCCGAGTTGTGGTTCGGGCTGTTCAACGCGGTGACGTTGCCGTTCTACTGGGGGCGGTTCGAGCCCGAGCGGGGGCGGCCGGACACCGCGCGGCTGCTGACGACGGCCCGGTGGTTCGCGGAGCGCGGGTGCGTGGTCAAAGGGCATCCGCTCGCCTGGCACACGGTGACGGCGGACTGGCTGATGGATCTGCCCAACGACGAGATCGCGCGCGCGCAGGTCGAGCGGATCACACGGGAGATGACCGATTTCGCCGGGGTCATCGACATGTGGGATGTCATCAACGAAGTCGTGATCATGCCGATCTTCGAGCAGTACGACAACGGCATCACCCGCATCTGCCGGGAGATGGGCCGGATCCCGATGGTGCGCATGGTGTTCGACGCCGCCCGCGAGGCCAACCCGCGCGCGACCCTGCTGCTCAACGACTTCGACATGTCCGCCGCGTACGAATGCCTGATCGAGGGCGTCCTGGAAGCCGGGATCAAGATCGACGTGCTCGGCCTGCAGAGCCACATGCACCAGGGCTACTGGGGCGAGGAGAAAACCCTCGCCACCATCGACCGTTTCGCCCGGTACGGCCTGCCGATCCACTTCACCGAGACGACCCTCCTGTCCGGCCACCTGATGCCCCCGGAGATCGTCGACCTGAACGACTACCAGATCCCCGACTGGCCGACGACCCCCGACGGCGAGGCCCGCCAGGCCGACGAGGTCGTCCGCCACTACCGGACCCTGCTCTCGCACCCCTCGGTCACCGCCATGACGTACTGGGGCATGACGGACGGTGGCTGGCTCGGCGCCCCGGGCGGCTTCGTCCGCTCCGACGCAACCCCCAAACCGTCGTACGAGGCCCTGTGCGCCCTCATCAAGGGCGACTGGTGGCTCCCCCCGACGACCTTGCGCACCGACGCGGAGGGCCGGGTCCGATTCAACGGCTTCCTGGGCACGTACGAAGTCTCGGCGGCCGGAAACAGCGCCACCTTCACCATCGACACCCCTGGCGCGTTGACGGCCGAGGCCACGCTCACGAACTAGCGGCTACTGGGCGCGTTTCGCCTGACGGTAGACGCGCATCTTGGCGCGGGTGCCGCAGACGGCCATGGAGCACCAGCGGCTGCCGCGGTTGCGGGAGCGGTCGTAGAAGACCCATTCGCAGCGGGGCTCGTGGCAGGCTTTGAGGCGTTGCCAGGAGCCGTCGGCCACCGCGCCCGCGACCGAGTTGAGAATGATCGCGAGCGCCCCGCGAATATCCGTGAGCGCGGGCTGAAGGCCCAGACGGCCGGCGCCGAAGCCGACCACGAGGGGACAGTTCCTGGCGATGTGAGCGATGGCACGGCGTGCTTCCAGGTCGGGATCGTTGCCGTTGTTCTCGCGCAGGAGCGCGCGGACCGCCTCCCGCAGCACCACGGCGTCATGCCGGTCGAGCTCCCCGACCGGGAGCGAGCCGAGGCCGTTGCGCGCCAACCAGCCCGCCAGCCCCTCAGTAGTCGCGAACTCGTCGGGGCCGAACTCGATGTTGACGCTGTTGACGAAGACCTGAACGAGGCCGAGCGGGCCGGGAGCGACGGCCCTATCCGCCGGGGGGACCTTCATACCCTCCTATCTAGCTCATCAGGTGACGAAACGGCGACAACGGCTGTCATGCGGTCGGAACACTCACGTTTCAACCCGTTGACGGGCACGTATCCCCTATGTAACCTTTGGCCAGCGCTGCGCAAGAATCTTGCAAAGTGCTGTTCAATTTCTCGCTGTTCCTCGCAACTTCAGGGATGCACTGCGTCCGTGCACCTGCCCCCCATCCGCGTCCGGTGACGGCAACGCGTCGCGCCGGCCCAGCCCTGTCGTTCCTGACGAGAGATAGAAGAGCGCGATGAGAAAGACGCACGGACCGTTACGCATGGTCGCCGCCGCGGTCGCGGCCGGCCTGCTCGTCCTGGTGGGGTCGGTCGTGCCGGCCGCCGCCGCGGGCGGGCCCAACCTCAGCCTCGGCAAGACCGCCTCGGCCAGCTCCACGACCGCGGGACACGCGGCGAGCAACCTCAACGACGGTAACCAGGCCACCTACTGGGAGAGCGCGAACAACAGCTTCCCGCAGTGGGCCCAGGTCGACCTGGGCAGCGCCACCAGCATCGACCAGGTGGTCCTGAAGCTCCCCGCCGACCCCGCCTGGCAGACCAGGACCATCACCCTGTCCCTGCAGAGCAGCAACGACGGCACCAGCTACGCGACGATCGTCGGCTCGTCCGGCCGCACGTTCAACCCGGCCACGAACAACACGGTGACCATCGACTTCCCGGCCGTCACCACCCGCTACGTCCGGGTCAACATCACGGCCAACACCGGCTGGCCCGCCGGCCAGCTCTCCGAGCTCGAGGTGTACGGCACCAGCACCGGCGGCTCCGCCAACCTCGCTCAGGGCAAGACCATGACGGGCAGCAGCGTCTCGCAGAACTACGTCGCGAGCAACGCCAACGACCTCAACCAGGCCACCTACTGGGAGAGCAACAACAACGTCTTCCCCGAGTGGCTGCAGGTCGACCTCGGCGCGTCCGTCTCGGTCAACCGCGTCGTGCTGAAGCTGCCCGCCTCCGGCTGGGCCACCCGCACCCAGACGCTCGCCGTCCAGGGCAGCACGAACGGCTCCACGTTCAGCGACATCGTCGCCTCGGCCGGATACGTGTTCAACCCGGCCTCCGGCAACACGGTCACGATCAACTTCGGCGCCACCACCACCCGGTACGTGCGGCTGAACATCACCGCCAACACCGGCTGGCCGGCCGGGCAGATCTCCGAGTTCGAGGTGTACGGCCCGAGCACCGGCGACCCCACCCCGCCGACCGCGCCGGCCAACCTGGCGTTCACCGAGCAGACGCCGGGCCAGGTCCAGCTGACCTGGACCGCCTCCACCGACAACGTGGGCGTCACCGGCTACGACATCTACGCCAACAACCAGCTGCGGGCCAGCGTCGGAAATGTCACGACATACACCGACACGCAGCCGCTCAGTGCTACGGTGACGTACTTCGTCCGGGCCAAGGACGCCGCGGGCAACCAGTCGGCCAACAGCAACAGCGTGACCCGGCAGGGCCAGACCGGCGACACCCAGAACCCGACCGTGCCCGGCAACCTGGCCTACACCGAGCCCGCCTCCGGCCAGATCCGGCTGACCTGGACCGCCTCCACCGACAATGTCGGCGTCACCGGCTACGACGTCTACCGCAACGGCGCCGTCGCCGCCTCGGTCGCCGGCAACGTGCTCACCTACACCGACAACCAGCCCGCCACCGCGACCGTGACGTACCACGTCCGGGCCAAGGACGCGGCCGGCAACCTCTCCGGTGAGTCCAACTCGGTGACCAGGCCCGGCTCCAACCCGCCGGGCAGCAACCTGGCCACCGGCAAGGAGATGGTCGAGTCCGGCCACGTCCACACGTTCGTCGCGGCCAACGCCAACGACGGCAGCCTGGACACCTACTGGGAGGGCGCGTCCGGCACCTGGCCGAGCACGCTCACCGTCAAGCTGGGCGCCAACGCCAACATCACCTCGGTGGTGCTGAAGCTCAACCCGTCCAGCGCGTGGGGCACCCGTACCCAGAACATCCAGGTCCTGGGCCGCGAGCAGAGCGCCACCGGCTACACCAACCTGGTGACGGCGGCCAACTACACGTTCAACCCGGCCTCGCAGAACAGCGTCACCATCCCGGTGACCGCGACGACCGCGGACGTGCAGCTCCGCATCAACAGCAACACCGGCGCGCCCGGCGGCCAGATCGCCGAGTTCCAGGTGTTCGGCACCCCCGCCCCCAACCCCGACCTGGTCGTCACCTCGGCCACCTGGTCACCCGCCTCCCCGGTCGAGACCGACGCCATCACGCTGTCGGCCGTGGTCCGCAACAACGGCACCGCGAACGCCCCGGCGACCAACGTCAACCTCTACCTGGACACCACCCGGGTCGCCACGGTGAACGTGCCGGCGCTGGCCGCGGGCACCCAGACGACCGTGACCGCCAACATCGGCCCGCGCGACGCCGCAAGCTACTCGGTGAACGCCAAGGTCGACGAGGCCAACACGATCATCGAGCAGAACGACGGCAACAACAGCTACGTCAACACCACCGCGCTGGTCGTGCGCCCGGTCGACAGCTCCGACCTGGTCGCCTCCCCGGTGGCCTGGACCCCGAGCAACCCGTCGGGCGGCCAGACCGTCACCTTCAGCGTCGGCATCAAGAACCAGGGCACGGTGGCCTCGGCCGGCGGCGCCCACGGCATCACCCTGACCGTACTCAACGACCAGGGCACCGTGGTCCGCACGCTGACCGGCTCGCACACCGGCGTCATCAACGCCGGCGCCACGGCCGCCCCGGTCAGCCTCGGCACCTGGACGGCCGCCAACGGCCGCTACACGGTCCGCGTCGTGCTGGCCAACGACGCCAACGAGCTGCCCGTCAAGCAGGCCAACAACACCACCAACACCAGTCTCTTCGTGGGCCGCGGCGCGAACATGCCGTACGACCACCTGGAGGCGGAGGACGCCGTCCGCGGCGGCGGCGCCGGTCTCGTCGGCCCGAACCGCACCATCGGCGACCTCGGCGGCGAGGCCAGCGGCCGCCGCGCCGTCACCCTGAACACCAACGGCGCGTTCGTCGAGTTCACCACCCGGGCGACCACCAACACCCTGGTGACCCGATTCTCGATCCCCGACTCGGCGGGCGGCGGCGGCCTCAACTCCGCGCTGAACGTCTACGTCAACGGGACCTTCCACAAGGCGATCAACCTGACCTCCAAGTACGTCTGGCAGTACGGCAACGAGGCGAGCCCGAACAACTCGCCCGGCTCCGGCGGCCCGCGCCACATCTACGACGAGGCCAACATCTTCCTGAACCAGTCGTTCCCGATCGGCACGAAGATCCGCCTCCAGAAGGACCCCGGCAACGACACCACGTACGCGATCGACTTCATCGACACCGAGCAGGTCGCGCCGATCGCCAACCCCAACCCGGCCACGTACGTGGTGCCGACCGGCTTCACCCAGCAGGCCGTCCAGGCCGCCTTCGACAAGGCGCGCATGGAGACCGGCTGGGAGGGCGTCTACCTGCCCACCGGCGACTACCAGACGTCCCAGAAGTTCACCGTGTACGGCAAGGCCATCAAGGTCGTCGGCGCCGGCCCCTGGTACACCCGGTTCTACGCGCCGACCGGCCAGGAGAACACCGACATCGGCTTCGACGTGCAGTCGTCGGCGAACGGCGCCTCCTTCACCGGCTTCGCGGTGTTCGGCAACTACACCCAGCGCAACGACGGTCCCGGCAAGGTCTGGAACCTGACCGGCGTCAGCAACATCTCGATCGACAACATGTGGATCGAGCACCAGATGGTCATGGTGTGGGGCACCAACATCAACAACATCAGCCTGACCAACAGCCGCATTCGCGACATGTACGCCGACGGCCTCAACTTCACGAACAACAGCCGCAACAACACGGTCAGGAACATCGACGCCCGCTCCACGGGTGACGACGCCTTCGCCCTGTTCAACGCGGTCGACATCGTGCAGGGCGACAACACGGGCAACCTCTTCGAGAACCTCTCGGTGACCACCCCGTGGCGCGCGGCCGGCCTGGCGATCTACGGCGGCTTCGACAACACCTTCCGCAACATCTACATCGCCGACACCCTGACCTACTCCGGCATCACGGTCAGCTCGCTCGACTTCGGCTACCCGTTCCGGGGCTTCGGCACCACGCCGACGCGGATCGAGAACGTCTCGATCATCCGGTCCGGCGGCCACTTCTGGGGCCAGCAGACCTTCGGCGGCATCTGGATGTTCTCGGCCTCCAAGGAGTTCCGCGGCATCCGGATCAGCGACGTCGACATCGTCGACCCGACGTACAGCGGGATCATGTTCCAGACGAAGTACACCGGCAGCACGCCGGAGTTCACCCACACGGACACGATCTTCACCAACATCACGATCACCGGGGCGCAGAAGAGCGGCGACGCCTTCGACGCCAAGTCCGGCTTCGGGATCTGGGTCAACGAGCTGCCGGAACCCGGTCAGGGCCCGGCGGTCGGCTCCGCCACCTTCAACAACCTGGTGCTGAGCAACAACTTCCAGAACATCAAGAACACCACCTCGACCTTCACCCTCAACATCAACTGACATCCGCACGCAACGGTGCCGCCGGAGGCCAGGCCTCCGGCGGCACCGCCGTCAGTCCCACCAGAACGACCAGGCGTGCTTGCCCCGGATCTGCTCCGCGTAGTCCTCCAGCGTGCCCGGGCCCTGGATGATGCTGTCCGGGCAGAACGTCCAGTGCTCCGCCGCCACGTGCAGCGCGTGCAGCCCGGAGGCCGGCGGGGCGGCCACGCTGAGTTCCAGTGTGTTGAAGCCCGCGCCCACCACCCGCACCCCGAAACGCTCCTCCCAGCTGCGCAGCACCGCCGCCAGCGGGACCGTCCACTCGTTGTGGTTGATCGCGCCCTGCCAGCCCATCACCGCCAGCGCGTCCGCGCCCCGGTCCGCCGCCACCAGGCCGAGCGGCGTGCCGTTGCGGGACAGGACGCGCGCGTACCAGTCGGCGACCACGCCGGGCTCGGCCACCAGCGTGCCGGGCTCGGCCAGGCCGGGGGAGACCGGGCCGAACGGCTCCAGGTTGCCGATCTGGTCCTTGTCGGCCTGCTCCACCCAGTCGGCCCACACCTCGTCCATGAAGTCACCGGCCCGGAAGTTGTCGATCTCGGCCGCGGTGTCCGGCGCGATCTGCCCGATCGACCAGGGCTGCACCGACTCCTCCAGCAGCAGCGGCCACAGCCCCGACACCGGATGCTCGGCGCGCAGCCGGGCCCACAGCTCGCCCGGCACCGGGTCGTCGCTCAGCCAGAACGCCGGGCGCCGGTGCTCGCGCCGCCGCTCGAAGTTCGGGTCGGGCCAGACCGCCGCGCCTTCGGGCAGCTCCACGCCCAGCGACCGCCCCTCGCCGTCGTCGGCGAAGAGCTCGCGTATCTCGGGTGGCAACTGCCCTTTCCTAACCGGCACGGCGAAGAGAATAGTTCACGCGTTCTTCCGCCGGTTTCCGGAACTGGCCGTTTGGCCTATCGTCGTGCTCGTCGCCCGCACGTGGAGGTCGCCATGCCGCTGCCCCGTCCGTTGCGGCCGGGCGATCCCGAGGTCCTGGGGGACTACCGGCTCAGCGGGCTCATCGGCGAGGGCGGGCAGGGCACGGTCTACTACGGGGAGACGTCCACCGGGGAACCGGTCGCGGTGAAAGTGCTGCACGCCCGGTTCTTCGAGCGCGACGACGCGGAGCGGCGTTTCTTCAACGAGGTGGCCGCGGCCCGCCGGGTGGCCGCGTTCTGCACCGCGCGCGTGATCGACGCGGATATCACCCACGCCAGGCCGTACATCGTGAGCGAATTCGTGGACGGCGAGTCGCTGGACTCGCTCGTCCGCCGGGAGGGCCCGCGGGACCCGGGCGCGCTGGACCGGCTCGCGGTCGGCACCGCCGCCGCGCTGGCCGCCGTGCACCGGGCCGGGATCGTGCACCGCGACTTCAAGCCCGCCAACGTGCTGCTCGGCGCGGACGGCCCCCGGGTGATCGACTTCGGCATCGCGCAGGTCGTGGACGCCGCCGGGACCGAGGCCAGCCGGGTGCAGGGCAGCCCCGCCTACATGTCGCCCGAACAGCTCGCGGGCCGCCGCCCCGGGCCGCCCTCGGACGTGTTCAGCTGGGCGGTCACCCTCAGCTTCGCCGCCACCGGCCGCCCCGCGTTCGGCAACGACTCCATCCCGGCCGTGATGAACCGCATCATGCACCGCGAACCCGACCTGACCGGCGTGCCCGCCCGGCTGCGCGGCGTCCTGCTCGCCTGCCTGGCCAAGGACCCCGCGGCCCGGCCCACCGCCGCCCAGCTGCTGATGACGCTCGTCCACGCCAAAGACGAGGCCGCCCAGCCGCGGACCCGTTCCTTCCCCCGCTGGGCGCTCGGCGCGACCGCCGCCGTGGCCGCCGCCGGGGTGGCCATCGCCGTCCCGCTCTGGCCGCGCCCACCGGTGGTCGTCCCGGCCGCCGTCCAGGCCGCGCCGATGAGCCTGCCCCCCGTGGGCCCGCTCTTCGGCCAGCCCCTCGGCACCCCCTTCAAGGGTCACACCAGCGAGGTCCTCTCCCTGGCCACCGCCACCCTCGGGACCCGCCCGGTGGTGGTCTCGGCCGGGCGGGACGGCACGATCCGCGTCTCCGACGTGCGGACCGGCGCTCCGGCCGGGCCCGCCCGCCACGTCGACGCGCTCACCGTCTCCGCCCTCGCCCTCGGCGACCTGGGCGGCCGCCAGGTCCTGATCTGCGGCGGGTACGGCACCGGGCTCTGGCTCTCCGACCTGTCCACCGGGCGCGCGCTCCCCTTCGGCGCGGCCAAGGGCGACGTGCTCGCCCTGGCCATGACCAGCCGGGAGGGCCAGCCCGTCCTGGTCGCCGCCGGCCAGCGCGCCGTGCGCGTGCTCGACCTGGCCACCGGCCGGTCGCTGCTGGCGCTGGGCGGCGGCGCGTCCGACGTCGCCACGGCCGAGCTCGGCGGGCGCCAGGTCATCGTCACCGCCGCCCTCGACGGGACCGTGCGCGTCTGGGACGCGGTCACGGGCGAGCCGGTGGGCACGCCCTTCGCCGCGCCGGGCTCGCGGCTGGCCCTGGCCGTGGTCGGCGGGCGCCCGGTCGTGGTGTCCGGCGCCGCGGACAACACGCTGCGGGTGCACGATCTCGAAACGGGCGCGCCCGTGGGCGAGCCGTACCCGGGGCACACCGACCGGATCAGCGCCGTCGCCACCACCGTGCTGGACCGGCGGCCGGTGGCCGTCACCGGCAGCTGGGACGGCCAGGTCCGGGTCTGGGACCTCATCTCGGGACAGCCGGTCGGCCCGCCGCTGGCCGGTCCTGGCGGCTGGGTCACCTCGGTGGCGGTCACCGAGGTGGACGGGCTGCCGCTGCTGCTGGCGGGCAGCCGGGACGGGACCGTGCGGACCTGGCGGCTCTAGCCGAGCGAGGCGAAGGCGATCACGTTGTCGGCGTAGTGCCGGCGGGCCTGGTCGAAGGTTCCGCCGCAGGTGATCAGGCGTAGCTGGGCGTCGTGGGTGGGGCCGTAGACGGCCTCGGTGGGGAACTCGTCCTTCGGATAGGCGCGGACGTCGTCGATCAGGAACCGGACCCTGGTTCCGTCCGCGAGTTCGACGTGGACGGCGTCGCCGCGCCTGAGCTTTCCCAGGTGGGCGAAGACCGCCGGGCCCGTCCGGCTGTCCAGATGCCCGGCGATCACGGCGGGGCCCGGGTCGCCGGGGCGCACCCCCGCCGCGTACCACCCGGCGACGGCGGGGTCGACCGGCGCGATCATGACACCGTCGGCGTCCAGGGCGAGCCGTTCCAGCTTGCTCCGGACGTCGATGGCGGGCACCGAGACGGTGACCGGTTCTGCGTGCCGTACCGGCGGGGAGACGATCGCGGTCTGGCCCTGGACCGCCGACCAGCCCGGAACCGGAACCGGGGCGGCCGGCGGCGCGGGGGGCGGGTCCGCCGTGCCACACCCCGTCACCAGCAGGGCGACGGCCAGGGCGCGCCGCATCTCAGCCGCTGCGGCGGCGGCGCAGGACGACGAGCGCCGCGGCCAGCGCGATCCCGGCGAGCGCGATCACGGCCAGCACACCGTCCGGGCGGCCGCTCTGGGCGAGGCCGCCGAGGCCGGTGTCCACCGCGCCTCTGGGGATCACGCCGGGCGCGGCCGCGTCGCGCAGGCTCAGCAGGTCCAGGCCGCTCTTGCCGTCCAGGATCACGACCGTGTTCGTGCTGCCCGGCGCGAGCGCCACCTCCGCGCTCGCCGACATCGCGCCCGCGGCCGCCGTGATCTTCTGGGTCTCGGCGTCCACCGGCCGGTAGTCCGGCGTGTCCGCGAACTTCAGGCTCTCCTCGAACACCGCGCCGCCCGCCGTCACCTTCAGCGTGCGCTCCTTCAGCGACGCCGCGATCACCCGCAGCCCCGCCTTGCCCGACGGCAGTTCCATCGAGTCCGGCAGCACCTGCAGCCGGATGCTCTGGTAGGGGCCCATCCCCGCCACCGTGTACGCGTTGCCCCCGGCCACCCGCACGTTCGCCGACAACACCGGCGGCGTCGTGGCCCCCGCCCCCGCCGGGCGCATCGCCACCGTGTACTGCCCCGCGTTCAGGTTCTGGTACGGCGAGACGCCCCCGTACGGCACCGCCTCGAGCACCAGCTTCGGCGTGCTGCCGCCGAACGGGTAGAGGTAGACGTCCACGGCCGGGGTGTCGGGGGACAGGTGCGCGAGCCGTACGTGCCCGACGGCGGCGGTCCGCGCCTGCGCGGGCGCGGCGATCGCGAGGACGAAGGCGACAAGAATGGCGATACGCGAAAAGATCATGGAGGCCAGCTCCCTGGGAGGTCAGGAGGAGAGGGAGCCCGTCGGGCTCGGTGCGGAATACCGGATGCGCAGGATTGTGGACGCTGCGTCACTCGGCTGAGCCAGTTTGACCTCGATGGGATGGAATCGTGATTGCTGCGCATCCAAAAACCGGATAATTCCCGAAATCTTGGCTTTGGAGGGCTTGTGGCCGTCGATTGAGCTGATTTCCACACTTCGCAGGGGGACTCCCGGGTCGGCGCCCGCGTCCCCGAACGCCCGCACGTACAGCCGGTGCGTGGCCGCGATCGCGGCCAGCGCGCTCAGCAGCCGCGCGTCCACCTCGCCCGCCGCCAGCTGCCGGGTCGCGTCCGGCGCCGCCGCCAGCCGCGGATGCCCGAGCAGCTCCCGCCCCGCCCTGCGCCGATCCGCCGCGTCCCGCGCCAGATCCCGCGCGAACCGCCGCACCCCCTCCGGCGTCACCCGCCGGACCTCGATCTCCGCCACCCGCGCCAGCGCCCCCGGCGCGAGCACCGGATCCAGCCCCGCCCCGAACATCGCCCGCACCGCCGGGGTCACCACCACCACATCGGCGTTGAGGATTTCATCCTCCGCGCTCCGCAACGGCAGCAGCGTCCCCGGATCCACCCCCGCCCCCGCCAGCTCCGCGCACATCGGCGGATCACACCCCACGATCCCCCGCACCTGAGCCCCCACCCACCGGGCCGCGTCCCCCCGCGACAGATCCGCGACCTCCACCTCCCGCAGCTCCCGCGACCGCTCCACCTGCGGCGCCGCCACCTCCCTGACCGCACGCGAATTCACGAACGCCCCCGCGACAAGCACCCCCGCCGCCGCCAGCGACAACCCCGCGGCGACCCGGACCTGCCGCCCAGGAGGCACCCCAAACCGCACCCGACCTCCAAATCCCACCAGCAGCCTCGCTCAGGTCACCACACCACCACAGCACGTCGCAAGCCTGGCCGCTCAGCTCAGATCGACTCCGCCGGCGAGCCGAGCACCCACCTGAGCGGCGCCGCGCACAAGCGCGCTCCCTCGGCTCGCGCCTGCCACGGTTGATCACTCGCCTGGCCGCCCGGTCTCGTTCATTTGGCGTTCGAGTTCAGCCAGCCGCCGCCACGCCTCCCCCAAGCTCATAGCCATGGCTGAGGTCGCGAAGAGCATGAACACCACCTCGATGGCCGCCCGTGCGGTGAGCCAGGACGCCAGCAGTCCGCCGAGCGGAGCCGCCAGGCAGACCGCGCTATGAGACATCAGCCGGAAGACGCCGCCCACGCGGGCCAGTTTCCGCCGGTCCACGTGACGGATCTCATACGTCCTGATCGACACGTTCAGCAGTCCGCCCGCGCATCCCGTGATGAGCGTGGCGAGGGCGTAGAAGAGCGGCTCTCCTGGGGTCGCGATGAGCAGCGCCAGCACCCAGATCCACATGTGCATGTTCAGCGTGCTCGCAGCCGGTTTGATCAACGTCCGCAGCGAGGGCAGCCGGGCGAGAGAGGATCCGATCACGCCGCCGATGCCGCCGGCCGCCAGGACGCATCCCACCAGGATCGGTGAAAGTCCGGCCGAATTCACCATGAAAATCATAATAATCGCATTAATGGCCAGGTTTCCCGCGGCGGTGATCAGCATGGCTTGGCGCAGGAACGGGTGGCCGAACAATTCGCGGAATCCGTTGGCCATCTCGGCGAGCAAAGAGCCTATGGGCGGTTTTGACGCACGCCGCTCTGTGTGCTTCAGTTCTGCAGACCTTTTGCTGCGTGGGGCTTTCGCTATTCCGGAAAGGAACCTCGCGGACAGTAGGAAAACACCGGTGTTCAGTATGAATGCCGGTA
This sequence comes from Acrocarpospora sp. B8E8, assembly GCF_039871605.1. Classification (NCBI taxonomy): domain Bacteria; kingdom Bacillati; phylum Actinomycetota; class Actinomycetes; order Streptosporangiales; family Streptosporangiaceae; genus Acrocarpospora; species Acrocarpospora sp. B8E8. Next base: position 89,837 of record NZ_JBDPLV010000017.1, read on the forward strand.
GCCGGCCCAGCTCGAATAGCATTCCGCCGAGCGGTCGACCGGCCATTACCGCGATATGTACGCAGATCTCGCTGGCGGAGAATCGCGCCGGTGCGTTCTCCCTCGATATGAGGGTGGACAGTAGGGTGGTTTCGGCAAGCGAGTAGGTGACGCAGAGTGCCCCTTCGATGAACGCGACCACGATGATGTGCGCGATCGTGACCTGCTCGATCGCTATCGCGACGCCCAGGCTCCCGATGGCCATTGCGCGCCCGAACTCGGTAAACCGCATGATCAGACGAGGGTCGGTCCGGTCGGCGAGCACGCTGGCCGGTAGATAGAACAGCAGGCTGGGCACGGTGAGCGCGAACGTCACCAACCCCAGGATCACCGGTGACTTCGTGATCGACAAGGCCAGCAGCGGGTAAGTGATCCCGATGACCCGTGACCCGAGCGTGGATGCCGCGATGCTGCAGGCAGCGAGCCTGAACTGCACCCGCCGGGGGCGCATCTCCGCTCGTCGTCTTCGAACGGGATTAGCGCGTCTGGATTTCTTCACTTTTTTCTCCGAATAATGATCTCGGATGTCGTGGAAGCGGCGTTACGTCGCGCTTTTGTGACGGCTCAGCGCATAGTTCATATTCATCGGCCTACTTGGCAATGAATCACGGTTGGAAATCGGGGTGTGACGAGAGCTCGCGGCCCGATGCAAGGTCCGTGCATGGCGAGATACCCGCATTCCGGGTTCGTTTAGACGGTTCCTCGCGTGACTGGGATCACCTGAGGAAATGAAGCATAGCGCCAATCCATTGTGATGGGGCAGTTTCACCCCATCAAGGGATCTCGAGCAGGCACAGGTCATCGGTTCTACTGCCGTAGTCAACCTTGTCCGGCTATTGCACCCCAATTTGGTCAATATGCGCGCCAAAGGGGTGATAGCGGTGCGAATGCTCGAAACTAGTGCCGTGGCGATCTGTGGGGGAGTCGTCGGCTGCCACCCCGAAGCTTGGCAGTCGAGACGCGGGCAGCTGGCCGGTCAGATCGGCTGCGGGTCGAAGTCGCAGTTCATCCGGACGCCGCGAGCCGCGAGCACCGCGTCCGGGTGCTCCACGCCGTCCTGCGCCGGGTAGCGGGCCAGGGTGTCCTCGATCAGCCGGTCGGCTTCCTCCGCCGCGCCGGCGGCGCGTAGGTCGAGCGCCAGGTTGGACGCGCATGCCAGCGTCATAACGTGGTCTTCGCCGAAGAAATCACGGAGCCGGGCCAGGACCTCGTCGCCGTACCGGCGGGCCTGCTCGGCCGCGCCCAGCGTGGCCAGGTCGGACTGCAGGTTCACGGCGCAGGTGAGGGTGTAGTCGTGCGGCCAGCCGAGCCGATTCACCAGGGCATCGACCGCCGTTTCGTTCAGCCTCCTTGCCGTTTCCGCCTTGCCGCGCAGCCGGTACAGGATGGCGAGGTTGCCGTTGCAGGCGTGTGTGAACGGGTGGTCTTCGCCGTACACCATCGGGTAGCGGGGCACCGTTTCCAGGGCGAGCGCGAACGCCTTGTCCAGATTGCCCACCATGCGGTAGGCGTTGGACAGGCTGATCGCCGTCGCCATGGTGTCCGGGTGGAGCTCGCCGAACTGCCGCCGGAGCCGGGTGTGCGTGTCCTTCGCAAGTTCAAGCGCGTCGTCCAGGTCGCCTCTGCGGCGCTTCGCGATCGACAGGTCCGTGGCCGCCAGCAGCGTCTGGTGGTGGTCCAGCGACAGCTGCTGCTTGCCGTAGTCGAACGCGTCCTGGGCGAGTTCGCAGGCCATCCCGTAGTCGCCGCAGAGCCGTACCGCGCGAGACAGGGCGCTGTAGGCGCGGAGCTCCTGGCGAGGGCCTACCCGCCGAGCTGTGCTGAGGTCGAGCAGCAGCGACTGCAGTAGGTCGCGGGCCCGGTAGTAGTCACTCGCCAGCAAGTAGTCGATGGCCAGGTTGTGGCGGGCCCGGAACACGTTGGCCTCCTCGGGAGGCCTGGTCGCCTGGTAGCTGATCAGCAGGTCCTCGTCCAGCTCGCGGGCCCGGTGGAACTCTCCTCTCGCGCGGAGCGTGCTGCCGTAGCTGTTGGTCGCCCACAGCGTCTCGGAGTGATCGCGGCCGAGCACGGCGCGCATCTGGTCGAGGGTCTCGTGGTCGTTCTCGTACGCGGCCGCGTACATGCCCAGGCCGCGCAGGATGTTGCCGAGATGCTTGCGGGCCACCAGCACGTCGGCGTGCTGGGGGCCATTGCGCTCGGTCCACTGGGCGATGAACTCCTCGGCGAAGGTTCGGGCCAGGTGGTAGTCGCCCGCCAGGTAGAGGTAGCGGACGGTGTTGAGCGCGAACTCGCGGACGTTCGGCAGCTGGCACTCGGCCAGCCTGGAGTGCGCGATGTGCGGGACGAGCTCCTCGAAGCTCTTCCAGTTGTTGTTGTCCTCGGCGTCTGTGGGCGCGCTGTGCGCCAGCAGCAGGTGCACCTCATGCCGGATGTCGTGCTGTTCGACCTCGGTGAGCTCCTCCCGGAGCAGGGTCTGGATCAGCCGGTGCACCGTGATCGTCCGGGTGGTCGAGTCGATCTTGGCGAGGGCGTACCGGCCGAGCACGCTGAGCGCCTTGGTGAGCATCAGCGGATCCGCCAGGATGGGGGCGATGCGCGGGGCGTCGGCCTTGGTGCCGCGCCGGAACACGTCCCGCGGGATCGGCTCTGGGCCGAAGAACGCGCAGCAGCGCAGCACCTCGATCGCCTCCGGCAGCCGCCGCCGTAGCTCGTGCACGGACAGCCCCCACGCCGCCGCCATGGACTGCGGGTAAGCCTCGGCCTTGTTAAGCGCCATCAGCCGGGTGGTCTGCTCGTCCAGCAGTTCGATGTACTCGTCGATGGACATGGCCGTCTCGAACATAAGCGCCCCCGCCTGCTCGAGCGCCAACGGCAAGTCCCCGAGCTTCTCGGCCAGGGTGTCGGCCAGCTCGTCATTGATCTCCCGCCGCACCCGCCTCGTCAGGAACGTCACGCTCTCGTCCCGGTCGAAGACGCTCACGTGGAGCGTCGTGCCGTGGCTGGTCCACAGCGTGTTGCGGGAGGTGATCAGCACGTGGCCCGAGCCGCGCGGGATGTAGTCCTCCAGATCGGTCGGCTGGTTCGCGTTGTCGAAGATCACCAGCCAGCGCCGGTACGGCTCGCCGCGCTCCAGCGCCCGTTTGACCAGCGCCGCGGTCTCCTCCACGCCCATGTTGATGCCTGGCGGCAGTCCGAGACGCGGCGCCAGCGCGGCCATCGAGGCCGGGACCCAGTAGACGACGTCGTAGTGGCTGCGGTACCGCCACGCGTATTCGATCGCCAGCTGGGTCTTGCCCACGCCGCCCTGCCCCTGCAGGGCCTGCGGCCGCGCCTCCGGCACCACCGCGGTGACCTGGTTGATCCCATCCCGCAGCTTCAGCAGGAGATCCTCCCGGCCGGTGAAGTGCGGATTACGCGGGGGGACGCGTTCCCAGATATCCGGTTGCCGGTCCGGAGACGAATGCACGGCGCCACCTGAAAGTTCCACCTGAAACCTCCACCCCTGGCCCAGCACTGAAATCTGGGATATGACGCAATACTAAAGCTTGATTCGCGCCCGTGGTGACTAAAGAATCATAAGGAAGCACGGCGGGGTTTCGGGGTGCCAGGCGAACTTGCGGCAACGAGTATCGAGTGGGGGGCCTTCAAGTATATCGGCGACGAGGGCGACGGAGTGGCACGGTTCCAGAGCGGCATCGGATAGCACTGCCGCGCGACAGGTATGGCGTGAACCTGCCCACAGGTCATCGAACTCGATATATGGTGCGAGGAAAGTGGCTCGGGGCAGGTTCGACCACGAGGTGGTGCCGCTACTTGCACGAAATGAAGGACGCCGACTGGGAGCGGCTCATCTCCCAGCTGAGGAAAGGCGCCTGCACCCCCTTTCTCGGGGCCGGGGCCAGCGCGGGCAGCCTCCCCTACGGTGACGAACTCAGCGAACGCCTGGCGGCGCGCTGGGGCTATCCGTTCGGCGACCGGGCCAACCTGGCCAGAGTCACACACTACGGCGCGATGAAGTTCGGCGAGTCTATGCACGTCAAGGAGCAGGTCTGCGCGGAGCTGGCCGCGGCCGGGGTGCCCGACTTCAGCGACCCGCTCGAACCGCACGGCCTGCTCGCCGGATTTCCGTTCCCGGTCTATCTCACCACTAATTACGATGACTTCATCTATCAGTCGCTGAAGGCCGCCGGGAAAGATCCGAATGTGGCGCTCTGCCCGTGGCACGGCGGCTTCGCCTTCGACGAAGATCTGTTCCGTCACAAAGCCGGTTGGAATCCTGGCCCGGACGCCCCGTTGATCTATCATCTGCACGGCAGAATTCAAGATCCGAGTTCCCTCGTCATCACCGAGGACGATTATCTGGAGTTCGTCTTCAACCTGGCCTATGATCGGGCCGCTGAAACGCCGATCATGCTTCCACCCGCGGTCATGCGGGCGTTGACCACGCGGTCGCTGCTCTTTGTCGGCTACAGCCTGCAGGACTGGACCTTCCGCTTCCTGTTCAACAGCCTGCACCGTGCGGTGCCGGGGATCAATCGGCGCCGGCACATCAGCGTGCAGCTCGCGCCCAATGTCGACAGCACCGCGGTGGGCGATCTGCGGCGCGAGCTGCAGAGGTATTACGAGGACTGGAAGGTTTCGATTTTCTGGGGGACGCCCGCGCAGTTCTGCGAGCAGCTTCGCGAGCGGATGGGAACGGCCACATGATCACGGGAACCGGAAGCGCACAGGGCCGGCCCTACGTCGGCTTGCGGGCCTTCCAGCGCGCGGACAGCCACAAGTTCTTCGGCCGCGAGCGGGAGGCCTACGAGGTCGCCACCCAGTGGCAGGCCAACCGGCTGACGATCATGCACGGCCCATCCGGCGTCGGCAAGACCTCCCTGATCAACGCGGGCGTGCTGCCGCTGCTCGACCCGGACACGACCGACACGCTGCCGGTGGGCCGGGTCTCGCACGGCTCCGCCTTCCCGGTCGCCGGGGCGGCCCGCTATCCGGCCGCCGCGCTGCCGCCGGAGCACAACCCGCACGTGTTCGCGCTGCTGTCCGCGTGGGCGCCGCAGGAGTCGCCGACCCGGCTGGCCCGGCTCACCCTGGAGAGCTTCCTGCGCGGCCGGCCGTCCCGGCAGGATCCGTTCGGCGACCCGGTCCTGGTGCTGCTCGCCATCGACCAGGCGGAGGAGCTGTTCGACGACTTCGCGCACCGGCGGCCGTACCGGGAGTGGTTCCTGGACCAGCTGAAGCAGGTGCTCCGCGCGGATGAGAACATCCGGCTGCTGCTGTGCGTCCGGGACGATCACCTCGCCTCGATCATGCCGTACCGGTCCAAGCTGGCCGGGAACAGTCACGGGCGGATCTGGCTCGATCCGCTGAGCCGCGAGGAGGCCAGGCAGGCGATCGAACGGCCGCTGGCCGGGACCGGGCGCAGCTTCACCGACCACGCGGTGCGCAAGCTGCTCAACGATCTGTGCGTGGATCGGGGCGGGCCGCTCGCCGACCGGGAGCGTGCCGAGCCGGTGGAGCTCCAGGTGGCCTGCTCCATGCTTTGGCGGTCTCTCCCTCCGGGCGTTACGAAGATCACTCCTGTCCACATCGGGGCCGTGGCCACCGCCGGCGAACAGGTCACCCAGTTCTTCGAGGAGATGGTCCGCGAGGTCGCGGCCGAGCACCTCAACGGCGACACGCCCCGGCTCACGGCCTGGCTGGCCCGCACCTTCGTCACCGAGCTGGTGACCCGCCAGCGGGTCACCATCCGGGAGACGGTGACGGCTGGTTTGGACAACACGCTGATCCAGACGCTGGTGGACCGGCATATCCTGGACGCCGACCGGGGCGGCTGGTGCGAGCTCTCCCACGACCGGCTGATCCACCCACTCCTCAAGGCGGCCGGTCCCATCGACCTGTCCCGCGAGGCGGGCGACCCGGACGACCTCCTGAGCGCGGCTGAGTTCGCATTGCGCGACCGAGATCTGGGGCTGGCCGAAAGCCTCGGCGAGGAGGCGCTCCAGCGAGTCGCCGGAGACATGCGACTGGAGGCCGAGATCAGCTCGTTCCTCGGCAACGTGGCCTATCAGGCCGAGCGGTACGACGCCGCGATCGAGCGATACCGCACCGCGGCCCGGCTGTTCGAGACGCTCGGTGTGATCGATGCGGTGGGGCGGCTGCTGGTGGGCATCGGGCGGCTCCGGCTGGCCGAGGGCCAGCCCGGCCTTGCCGTGGACGAGCTCACAGCCGCGATGCGCAGGTTCCCCCACGACCTCAGCATCCAGACCGCGCTGGCCTGGGCTCTCTGGTACGACGGCGCGCCGCAGGCGGCCAGGGACACCCTCACCGATGTGCTCGAACAGGAGGGCGGCGCGCTCGACGCGCTGCAGGCGCGCGGCGAGATCCTGGCCGGCATGGGGGAGAGTGCCGCCGCCCTGCACGACCTCGATCGCGCCCAGCCGCTGCAGTGGCCCTCCACCAACGCCGCGCACGCGCTGGCGGCGATCCGCCTGGCCGTCGTCCGCGGCCTGACCGAGACCACCCAGGAGATCGACAAGGAGATCATGGAGGCGCTGGCCGACGCGCCTGACAGCGGCCCGGTCCGGCTCTACGCCGCCTGGATCAGCGCCGCCATGGGCAACCGGGAGGCCGCCGCAATCCACGCGGAACGCGCTCTGTCGGCCCGCTCCCCGAGCCTGCCCACCCACCTGGTCCCGGCAGCCCGCCGGTTGAGCTCGGTGACGTGACCGTGAGTGCGAAATTCGCTGTATCCCACCGGTATCGGCGATTCGAGATGGACAAAGGTCGGCTGCGATATGGGGCGACCGAGCACCCCGGGAGCCGATTGGTGGCGATGTCGCGTATCGATTGATTTCACCGCCGCGCATTTCCGCCGTCCTATTCGCGGCGCGCGCTTGGGGCTTTCGCCTTCCCGTCCGTGTAATTGCCACCGCTGTCGATTCTGTACGACCATGGTGTCCTAAATTAGTAAAGGTGTGCCCTGGCGGGCCGAGAGCGTCGGACCCGAACGTCGAGAGGCATGGACAAGCGACCGCATCTGGGGGAAAACCTCATAAGGGAGCGTTGACGGGGAGGCACCTTGACCGTGCTCGTGAGCACAGCGGATGGCAGGAGACTGGCGGTTGAGGAACGGGGGGCACCTGATGGCAGCCCGGTGTTCCTGCTGCACGGCACACCCGGGAGCAGGGTCGGTCCGGCTCCACGGCCCCAGGTGCTTTATCACCTGGGAGTCCGGCTCATCACCTTCGACCGGCCCGGCTATGGTCTTTCCGACCGGCTGAAGGGCCGCGCCATCGCGAGCATCGCCGCCGACGTCGCCGCCATCGCCGACGCCCTGGGCATCGGGCGGTTCGCGGTCGTCGGCCGGTCCGGTGGCGCGCCGCACGCGCTCGCCTGCGGCGCGCTGCTGCCCGACCGCATCACCAAAGTGGCCGCGCTGGTGGGCTTGGCCCCGCCGAAGGCCGAGGGGCTCGACTGGTTCGAGGGCATGGCGCCCTCCAACGTCCGCGAGTACACCATCGGCCAGGGCGGCATCGCCCCGGTCGCGGCCAGCCTGGCCGCCGCGGTGGCTCAGATCCGTGCCGACCCGGCCAGCAAGCTGCGCGGCCTGGCCACCGAGAACACCGCCACCGACCGCAGGACCATCGCCGACTTCGGCATTCGCACCATGCTGCTGGACAACTTCTCCGAGGCGCTCCGGGCGTCCGCAGACGGCTGGGTCGACGACATCGTGGCCTTCTGCTCCGACTGGTCGTTCGACCCCGCCCGGATCACCGTGCCCACCCTGGTGTGGCACGGTGAGCAGGACGTCTACGCCCCGGTCGGGCATGCCCGCTGGCTCGGCCGCCGGATCCCCGGCGCCATTCTGCGCATCGATCGCGGAACCGCGCACTTCGGCGCCCTCGACGTCCTGCCGGACGTGATGCTCTGGCTCATCCGGGAAGGGCGCAACTAGATCGGCTGAGGTTCCAGATCGCGGTTGATCCGCCGCCACAGCCGGAGCTCGTGGACGGTCGGATGCTCCTCGCCGAGTTTGTCCGACATCGCCTGCAGGGTCGCCGCCTGCAGCTCCGTGGCCTCCTCGGACCGGCCCTGCTCCCGCAGCACGATGGCCAGGTCGCCGCGGCACACCATGGTGTCGGGATGCCGGTGGCCGAGCGTGTTCTCCAGGCCGGTCAGCGTCTCCCGCAGCATCGTCTCGGCCTCCGCCAGCCGCCCCAGATCCGCCAGGCAGTTGGCGACGTTGAGGGCGCACGACAGCGAGTACGGATGGTTCGGGCCCAGTTGCGCGCGGAACGCCCCCAGCGCCTCCTCGCCGGTCGCCAGCGCTTCCTTGGCCGCGCCGAGACAGCGCTGGTAGATCATGAGGTTATTGGCGGCCACCCGGGTGAACGGATGGGCCGCGCCGATCCGCTTGGCGTACTCCAGATAAGCGGCCTCGGCGACCAGCCGGGCCTGCTCCTTGTTGCCCAGCGCGGACAGGCAGGAAGCGCGCTCCAAGTCAGCGGCGAGCGCTTCGGGGGAGGACGGGTAGTTGCGCTGGAAACGTTCCCAGACCCCTTGCGCGATGACCATCGCCTCCTGCTGCTCACCCGCTTTGCGGAGCGAGACCGCCAGGCTCTTGGACGCGCGCAGGGACTCGATGTAGTCGTCGCTGAACGCCTCCCGGTAAAGCTCCAGAGTGTCGCGCAGCTGGTTGATCGACTCGGTGTAGAAGCCCGCCTCGCGCAGGTCCCGCCCCAGGTTCTGGGCGGAGCCGAGGGTGTCCAGATGTTTGGGGCCCTTGACCAGGCTGTTGCGGTCCAGCGTGTCCTCGTCCAGGTCCCTGGCGTTGAAGCAGTCACCGACCAGGCGGAACGACACCGCCAGGTTGTTGGCCGCCTTCAGCGTCATCTCGTAGTCCTCGCCGAACAGGTCCTTCCATCGTCCATAGGTGTCCCGGGCCAGATCGAGCGCCTCGGCGAACCGCCCGGCCGCGCGCAGGTCGGCTGCCCGGCTGTTGGTGGTCTGCAGGGTGTGCGCGTGGCTGGGCCCGAGCAGTTCGGTCTGCCGCTCGAGCACCCACTCGGTGAGCTGCATGGCCTCCTGCTCGCGGCCCAGCGAGCGCAGCGCGTTGGCGACCGCGAAGAGCATGTAGAGGCGCTGCCGTTCGACCTGGCCGAACTTCGGCTCCCAGAATTCGGCCAGCGTCTGGCCGAACTGGATCGCTTCGGTGTACTGGCCACGCAGCCACAGGTAGCGGACCCGCTCGGTGAGCAGCAGCCGGGTCGTCTCCTCCTGGACGCAGTTCTGCGCCTCGGACGGGACCAGGTGCGGCCAGATGATGTCATAAAGCGGCCAGTTTGCCGGGTTGTCCACCTCGCCCTTGCTCGGGCGGGCTCCGACAAGGATGTCGTGCACCAGGTGCGAGGTCGACTCGCGCTCCTCCTGAGTCATCTGGCTCTTGATCACGACCTGGACCAGGCGGTGCAGCTGGATGGAGTTGTTGCCCGGATCCACCTTGGCCAGCGCGAACCGGGTGATCTCCCGGATCAGCCGGGGCAGCATGGCCTTCTGGCCGTCCAGCATCGGATCCTCCGGCAGCGCCTTCATCATCTCATTGCTGTAGATGAGCTCCAGCGAGATCGGCTCCGCCGCGAAGAACGCGCACAGCTGGAGCATCCGCACCGCCGCGGGAGAACGCTCCTGCAGCTGGGTCAGGGACAGGTTCCAGGTCGTCGCCACCGGCATCGGGTAGCCCGCCGGCGGGTCGGTGGACAGGATCCGCGCGGTCTGCGAGCGCAGTTCGTCGATGTACTTGCTGGCCGACACCCCGGTCTCCGCCAGCCAGGCGGCGGCCTGCTCGACGGCCAGCGGCAGGTGACCGAGCTCCTCGGCGACGGCCAGCGCCTCGGCGGGGTTCAGCGTCTCCACCCGCCTGAGCATGTGCTCCAGGCTCTCCTGCTTGCTGAACACCTCCACCTCGAACGGGGTCGCGGTAGGCCCCCACGACTTGTTCCGCGAGGTCACCAGCACGTGTCCGGGGCCGTCCGGCAGGTAGTCGAGGAGCTGCTCAGGCTCCCCGGCGTTATCGAAGATCAGCAGCCAGCGGGCGTGCGGGCGGCCCAGCCGGAGCGCCTCCAGCGCCGCCTGAGCGGCCTCGACCACGTTCTCGCTGACCCGGATGTTGAGCTTGAGCGCCAGCTCGGCCAGCGCCGTGTTGATCAGTTCGGGCTGCTCGGCGGAGACCCACCAGACCAGGTCGTAATCGGCCCGGAACCGGTGCGCGTACTCCAGCGCGACCTGCGTCTTCCCCACCCCGCCGAGCCCGAACAGGGCCGCCACCTTCTGCGTGGACCCGGTGGACGGCGAGGCTCCCACCAGCTGGTCGCGCAGGCGCTCCAGCGCCGACCCGCGGCCGGTGAAGGAGATGTTCCGCAGGCCGACGTTCCAGATGGGCGGGATCAGGCCCGGATACCGGGACCCCAGCGGCGGGTGGTCGGCCGGGTACTCACCCGGATCCCGCCCGGCCGCGCGCAGCACCGCGTCAGTCGCCTGCTGCTGGCTGAGCCGGTACAGGTCGACCGGCGGGCGGTCCGCGAACGACGGCGGCAGTCGCACGTCGGCGACCCGCAACGGGGTGATCTGGCGCGGGCCGCCGGCCAGGTCGGCGCTGATCACCTGGGTCCAGTCCTCCAGCGGCTGCGCCGCGCGGGTGAACGACGGCGACAGCAGCACCATCACCCGGCTGGCCGGATCGATCGGGTCCGCCTGCCCGCTGTTGGCGGTGAGCGCCCTGGGCGTGACCCGGCAGCCCGCGTGCTCCAGCACCGAGGTCATCCAGTCCGCCCACATCCGGTCCTCGGGCGTGTAGCTGAGCACGATGTCGGCATGGTCGACGGGCTGCCGCCGGGTGAACGTCTCCAGCCACCGGACCCGGACCGCCTCCTCCATCGGCGCCAGGGCGGTGACCTTGCCGTTGGTGATCGCGGCGGTCAGCCGCTCGTACGCGGCGAGCAGCGAGCTGGGCGAGCTGGGCGTGTCCCCGAACGTGGCCAGGGTCTCCTCGAAGGCGTAGAAGCGCTTGTACGGGATCTCCACCGATCCCCAGTACTGGTTGCGCTCCTCGGCGTTCATGCCCTTCGGGAACTGCTCGAACATGGACCTGGCGAACTGGCGGCCCGCGTCCAGCTTCTCCTTCTCCCCGTCGTCGATCCGCATCGGCACCGGCAGGATCCGCACGTCCCGCTTGTGGTGCCGCTCGTCGATGTAGTGCGCGACCCTGGCGGCCCCCTCGATGCTCTGGTCGGTCATGGTGAAGCAGTCGACCAGCAGGTCGGGCAGCTGCAGCGTGCACACGTCGGCGATGTCGCTCAACCCGGTCCTGCTGTCGATCAAGGTGTAGTCGTAGTTGCGCTTCATGTTGTCCCTGAGCGCGTCAAGGAACCGCCCGCCGCCCAGCTCACCGTAGAAGTTGTCCCAATTGAACCCGGACACCAGCGACGAATAGTTCCGGTTCTCCTGCCCCGCCGAGATGAAGTCCAGCGTGCCGACCCCGGGGAACTCCCAGGACAGCGAGGTCGCGTGCGGCAGCACCTGCGCGTAGGCCAGATGCAGGTCGGGCCGCCGGTCCGCGTGCGGGTCCGACTTCTGCTTCTTCGCCTCGAAGGCGTAGTCGGTGATGATGTCGATCACGCCCGGCGTGGAGGTGACCACGTCCACGTCCATGAACGGGCGCAGGAACTTGTGTAACCCCGGAGATTCCAGGTCCCAGTCCATCACCAGCACGCGCAGACCCTGGCTGGCCAGCACCCAGGCGGTATTGGCCAGCGCCATCGTGCGTCCGGTGCCACCCTTGTACGAGTAGAAAGTGATGATCTGGCCGTCAGTGTCGTTCATTTCAGCCTCCTCCGGGGTCCATCAGCCTTGGTCGTTGGGTCATTGGCTCGACGGGGACGTCCTGCCCGATCGGGGGGATCACCAGGAACTGGTTGGTGGCCCGGCCGAGGGCGTCGGGCAACGCGCGCCTGAACGCGGCGAAGGACGTGACCGTCTCGGTGTGCGGATCGGTGAGCCGCTCGCCGAGCACCTTCTCCAGCGCCTGGCGCAGCTCCGGCTCCCGCTCCCGCGTCTGCTCGTCGTCCAGATTCCACGGCACGAGCACGCTCACCCAGCCCCGCCGCAGCTTGTCGAAGTCGCTGAGCGCGGTGAGGAAGCCGGGGTGGGTGACCGCCCACGGGTCGATGATCATCACGCTGGGGTGGTCGGCCTTCTCCGACTCGCGCAGATCCGGCAGGTGATCGGCCAGCGAGCCGATCCGCGCGCGGAAGCCGTGCGCGGCCGCGATATCCACCGCGTACGAGCACAGCGACCGCGCATTGTCCTCGCTCCGGTACGGATTCCACTCCTCGCAGGCCCGCCCGTAGTAGTACGCGGTGCGCTCGGGGGGTAATCGGGCCAGATCCGGAGCGACGATGGTCAGCCGGAGCAGGCGCTCCGCCTGGTGGTCCAGAAAGGCGCTCGGCAGCGATTCGAAATCCAGCCGATCCGCCGGCCGGATCCAGGTGTTCTGCGCGGCGAAGACGATTCGGTTGGCCAGCTCCCAGGTGGCTATCTGATATTGCGTCCGCCGGGCCGCCAGCTTCGCCAGACCGTAAAAGCCCTCCTCCCGGTAGCGGGCGCCCAGTTGTTCGTAGGAGAACTGGATCTCCTTCGCCGCGAGTGGCAGGCTTTCCGGCGTCATGGGCGTCCACAACGCCGGAATGATCGCCTCTGGCGCCTGCCCGTCCGGCCCCACATGGTTGCTCAGTCTTCGGGCGAACGCGGTCCATTCGCGGCCGCAGTTGAGGCTCTCGAAATAGCGTGGCGAGTAGAGCGGGACAAACACCCGGCACGTGGCCAGCGCTTCGGCCAGCCGTTCCTGCCACAAGTGCCCGGACCGCAGGCCGATGTCCATGAAACCGGCCTGCGCCGGGTCGGTCAGGTTGGTGAGCTGCAGGATGTGTTCGCACAGGTCGCTGAACAGCTTGGCCACCCACTTGTTGGCGCGCCGGTGCGGAACATGTGTGGGAGTGTGGGCGTAGCTCAAGAAGAAATAGGGCCCCGGAGAAGTCGGTCGCTGATCCATCCGCCTCCCTTCTGGGTTTCCCTTATGGAAACACAGAAGGGGCGGCCCGGGGGGACCAGATCGGCCTGATTATTCCGGCGCGCGGTGCCGGCGCATCCAGGTGATCGCGAAATCCACGGCGGTGGTTAATGGAAAGAAGTGGGAACTGCCACGTCCGATCAGGCCCATTCTGGTGCTTCCGGTCGCGATGAAAGCCGCGCCAAGCGCCGCGAAGTCGCCATCGTGCAGGGCGACATCCCGGTATTCCTGCCATCGAGGGCCTCCGCCGACGTCTATCACGCAACGATAGACGCGGGTGGGCGGGTCGGGCCGGCGCCGATATTCGGCGAGATGGAACGCGGTGCACACCTCGAAACCGACCCCGAGCAGCAGGACGTGCGCGCCGACGTCGTAGAGCCGGGCCAGCGGGGAACGTTCGCCGTGATGGCACTCCGGCGCGTGCGCGTCGGTCAGCTTCGCCGCCAGCGGGCCGATCGCGCTGTAGGAGGTCTGCGCGTGGCCGCTCCGGAGCGTTCCAGGCAGTGCCCAGATCTCCTCGGCGATCCGGCCCATCCGCCAGGGCGGCGTCGTGGCGGGATCAAAGGCGGGCATCGACCGCCGGAACTCGGCCACCTCGGCCGCCGCCATGCCCGCGGTCGCCTCCCGGAAGCCGGGTGAGGTGTCGGAGTTGTTGGTGGTGAACGCGGGGGCCACCAGGGTGCCGTCGGGGCCGAGTGTTTCGCGCAGCGCCGCCACCACCGCGGCCGCGCCGCCGGGGACGGGGCCCAGGCGGCGCAGTGACGCGTGCACGAGCACGGTCTGTCCCGCGCGCAGGCCGAGCGCGCGCAGCCCGGCTCGCAGGCCTGTCATCGAGTCCGGGCTTCGTACGCCTCCCGGTGCCGCCGCGCGGATTCCCGGGCGGCGGCCAGCGCCTCGGCGGGAACCTCCTCGGCGAGCCAGGGGGCGACCGTCTCGCGCATCCGGGCGGCGAATCGCGCGCCCAGCTCGGTGAGGGCCCCGCTGTCCGCCAGCGTCTCGATGGCGGTGGCGGTGTGCTCCCGCCACCGCGCGAAGTGCCGGTGAGCGGTCGCGGGGTCGCCGGAGACATGCCGGTACCGCCGCCAGAAGTCGGTGACCGCGAGATGGGCGTAGGTGCCCTGCAGGAGCCCTTCGATCGGGCGGGGGTCGTCCCGCCAGGGCGCGTAGAAGAGGCCGGTCTCGTGCTCGTCGTACAGGTCGAACATGTCCAGGATGGCGCCCAGCTTCACGTGCTGGAACTCGTGCACGATGAGCAGGGCCATGGTGGCGGCGTCGTGGGGCAGGGCCGCGGCGACCGCGCCGAAGGCGTGCCGCGCGGTCGAACTGACGTCCCGGCCGTCCGCCGCCGGGGACAGCGGCATCAGGGCGGTCAGCCCGGCGCGCAGGCCCGGAGCGTACTCCGGCAGGTGGGCGGTGATGAACTCCCAGGCGGCGGCGTACCGCTCACGCCAGGCGGCGAACTCGGCGTCGGACAGGCGGGCGGCGGACGGCCACTGGTGGCAACTGCGGTAGGGGTCGCAGTCCTCCAGCAGCACGCGGCGCTCGTCGTCGAGGAACCTGACCGGTTCCCATTCGCCTCTCGCCCCCGGGACGTCGACCGCTCCGCCGGTCACCGAGACCGTGGCGGTCGGGCCGCGCAGCGCGCCGCGGAAGGTGCCCACGCCGGGCAGGTGGACCGCTCCATCGCTCACCTCAGCGGTGAAAGAACCGGTGAACGAGCCGCTCGCACTGGCCGCGGCGGCGGCGATGTTGCCCAGGTAGTCGGGGCTGTTCTTGCCATCCAACCGGTCCACCGCCCAGACCCGGACGTACGGGTGGGCGAGCACCTTGGTGACGGCGGCGGGTGCCCGCTCGTCCAGTTTGACCAGAGCGGCCCAGCTGTCCGGAGCACTTTCCCTGACCGCCATGGCCAGCGACCGGCGCAGGCTGTTCTGGGCCTCGGCCAGATCCTGGATCTCCCGTTCGCCGCCGAATCCGCTTGCGAGCAGGTCGAGGGTGGCGGCCGTCAGCGAGTGATGGCTCATCGCGACGCTCTCCTTGATGTGAGTGATGAGCTTGAGTAGATCGTCGCAGTAGACGCTCGGATTCAGGAAGGACCCGGCGCGGAACCGGTGCGGGTAGAGACCCCCGCCGCAGGAGGTCACGACAGGGCATTGCCGACACTTCTCGGCCAGCCCTTCCAGGCCGCGCTGCCGGGCCTGGACGCCGGGGTGCCGCGCGACCTCGTCCAGCGAGTCGTTGAAGACGTCGAAGCCGGTCGCGGGCGCGCCGTCGAAGGCGACCTTCAGCGAGTCCAGCTGCTCGTAGGAGCCGTCGGTGTCGATGACGACCAGGGTGCTCGGCTCCAGGCCGATCGCCTCGGTCATGCTGGGACGGCCGTACATGGTCGCGATCACGGAGTCGAACAGCCGGATGCCGAACGGGCGCCCGTCCTGTTCCCAGCGGTCGAAGATCTTGATCAGCCAGTCGGCGTACGCCACCGGCGACGGTCGAGGCGGGGGCGCCTCCCAGGTGGCGTGGGGGAGCAGGAAGTCGATCCTGGGCGGGTCCAGCTCGGCCAGGGCCTCGTAGACGGTGATCGGGTCGTTGGCCACGTCGATCGTGCAGAGCAGGCCGCTATACAGCTCCGGCCGGTCGCGCAGTAGCCGGATGCCGCGGATGACCTTGTCGAACGAGCTGTTGCCGTTGGCGTAGCGGCGATGCCGGTCGTTGGCCGCGCGGTCGCCGTCGAGCGAGACGCCGACGCTGACTCGGTGCTTGCCGAAGACATCCAGGTATACCTGGTTCAGCAGCACGCCATTGGTGTGGACCTTAAAAGTGGTCTCGGTGACGCCTTCAAGCGCGCCGCGTAACGTGGTGAGGATGTCGTCCAGGCGCCGGGGCCCGGCCAGCAGCGGCTCGCCACCGTGCAGGATCACATCGATCCTGGGCAGGCGATGGCGAGTCGCGTGCTCGGCGATACGCGCGGCTACCCGTGCACAGGTGTCCGGACTAACGACCACGGGACGTCTTTGCCAGCTCTGATCCGCATGCTCATAAACGTAGCAATGGTCGCAGGCCAGGTCGCATCGACTATGAATTTTAATTACGAATTGATCCAGTGGTATGTTCTGCCCGGCCATTCTGTCCGCCCGAGTTTAAATTGAAGACTGAAACGCTGCCACTTTGACCGGCGATACGGTAGAATCGCTTTTAACCCGCTGTAGTGTGCGGGGGTCTGGCTGCCCTTGCGCAAGCGAGACCCTCCGATTGTCTGAGATGTTCGAGGCGAACTCGCCGTGTTGATTGTTCATCGCTCCTGAACCCTTTCATGGGCTATGACGTGCCAGAACGCCCGCCGCCATGCCGACGCGACAGGCTGGCTAGGACGGCGATGCTATCAGTTAACGGTGCCGGTGGGGGCTTTTTGGTTGCCAGCCTTAAAACTCTTTGTTCCGAGTGTGCCGTATGCCCGTTTTTTCCGAGTTCTGTTCCGTCCTGCTGTGCCGCAATATTAATCGGGGCTAATCGTTTATTTGTCGGCACCGGTATCAGGCATTGCCGATGCCGTGTTAAATAGAGGCGGGCCGTCCGGCCGGTCCGGAGTGTGGTCAGCCAAGGTCGCCGGAAACGCCGATCTCCGGACCCAGCAGGTTATCCAGGACTTTGACCCCGAATTCGAGTCCCGCCACCGGAACCCGTTCGTCCACCCCGTGGAACATGCCGAAGTAGTCCAGTTCCGGCGGCAGCAGCAGCGGCGTGAACCCATAGCCGCGGATTCCGATCCGGACGAAGGATTTCGCGTCCGTCCCGCCGCTCATCACATAAGGAACCGGACGCGCCCGCGGATCCTCCCGCCGCAGCGCCGCGCAGAGCTCGTCGAACAGCCCGTGCACGGGCGCCGACGGCGCCTCCTCCAGATTCAGGAACTCCCGGGTGATCTTCGGCCCCATCAGCCGGTCGATCGTGTCCAGATACTCCTGCTGCGAGCCGGGCAGGAACCGCCCGTCCACGTGCGCCTCCGCCTTGCCGGGGATCGAGTTCACCTTGCCCCCCGCGCGGAGCATGGTCGGGTTGGCCGAGTTGCGGATCACGCCCTTGAACAGCGCGGAAGCCGCCGGCGGGAGGTGGCGGATCTCGGCGTCCAGGGCGTTGAGGTCGATCGGGGTGCCGAGCGCCTCCGCCAGTCCCTCGATCAGGGCGGCCACCTCCGGGGTGAGGTGGATGGGCCAGGTGTAGTCGGCCAGGCGGGTCAGCGCCCGGGCCAGCTCGGCCACCGGGTTGTCGACGGGCGGTTTGGAGCCGTGGCCGGCCACGCCGCGCGCGGTGAACTTCATCCACGCGGTGCCGCGCTCGGCGACGGCCACCGGGTAGATCCTGGCCCCCTCGGCGGTGACGCTGAAGCCTCCCGACTCGCTGATCGCCTCCGTGCAGCCGTCGAAGAGCTCGCGATGGTTCTCGACGGCGTAGCGGGAGCCGTACGCGCCGGTGGACTCCTCGTCGGCGAGGAAGGCGAGGATCAGGTCGCGGCGGGGGCGCACGCCGCGCCTGGCCCAGTCGCGGACCAGGGTCAGGGTCATCGCCAGGCTGCCCTTCATGTCGACCGCGCCCCGGCCGTGCACGCAGCCGCCGTCGATCTCGCCGGAGAACGGGTGGCGTTTCCACTCGGCCGGGTCGGCGGGGACCACGTCCAGGTGCCCGTGGACGAGCAGCGCGTCGGGGGAGTCGCCGGGAACGCGGGCGACCACGCTGGTCCGGCGGGGGGCCGACTCGATCAGCGTCGGCTCGATGCCCGCCTCGGCGAGCAGGCCGGCCACATGTTCGGCGGCGAGACGTTCGCCCGGGCCGGGGTTGGTGGTGTCTATGCGGATCAACTGCGAGCAGATCTCGGCTACCTCGGTCATCGTGCCCTGTCCATGAGTCGTCGGTTCTCCGTCCCATCGTGTCGGATCATGGACGAACAGTGGTTCACAAATGGGTCTTGCCGGTGTGAGGAGTTGGAGTAAGGCTCGAAGTTGACCTCGGGGGGCCGCGCGAGAAGGAAGGCGCCCCATGACCGAAGTCTCCTCGACCCGTCCCCTAGGCGTCAGCCGCCCGGATCTGGCCGTCGCTGACCTGCCCGCCCCGGAGGAGGTGTTCAAGGTCTCCCGGATCGGGCCGAAGGAACTGATCAAGTTCGCCGTCGGCCCGAGCCTGATCGCGCTCGGCATCTCCATCGGCAGCGGCGAGTGGCTGCTCGGCCCGCAGGCCGTCGGCCAGTACGGCTTCATCGGCGTCGGCTGGGTGATCACCATCTCGGCCCTGCTGCAAACCTTCTACAACGTCGAGATCTCGCGCTACATCATGGCGACGGGCGAGGCCCCGGTCATCGGCTGGGGCCGCGTCCCGCCCGGCTTCCTGCTGTGGGTGCCGCTCTCGGTCTTCGTCGTCATCTTCGCCTTCATCGCGGGCGGCTGGGCCGCCTCCGCGGGCCAGGGCGTGTACGCGCTGGTGCACGGCGAGGTTCCCCCCGCCGGAGCCGAGGAGCCGCGGCTGTGGGCGATCGCGCTGCTGCTCCTGGTCTTCCTGATCACCGCGGCCGCCCGCCGGGTCAGCCGGGCGCTGGAGCTGGCCAACTGGATCATGGTGGGCGCGATCCTGCTCGGGCTGCTGGTCATCGACCTGTTCGTGGTGCCGTTCAGCCAGTGGTGGGAGGCGATCCGCGGCTTCGTCACCCCGTCGGCCCCGCCCGCCGGGATCTCGGCCACCCAGCTCGGCGCGCTCGCCGGTTTCACCGCCCTCGCCTCCGGCCTGAACTGGTACGTGATGGGCCACTACCGGGACAAGGGCTACGGCATGGGCTACCGCACCGGCTTCATCTCCGGTATGCGCGGCGGGCGCACCGAGCTGCTGTCCAGCGGCGTGACCTTCCCCGACGACGAGAAGAACCAGAAGCTCTGGAAGCGCTGGTACCGGCTGCTCCTCACCGACATGTGGGGCGTCTTCTTCGTCGGCGCGATCCTCGGCATGCTGCTGCCCACCATGCTGATGGCCCGCGCGGTCGAGATGTCGGGAGACCGACCGACAACCGCGAACGTGCCCACGTTCGTGGCGGCGGCCCTCGGCGACGAGTACGGCCGGGGCATGTTCTACCTGATCCTCATCCTCGGCGTGCTCATCCTGTTCTCCACCCAGCTGGGGATCTTCGAGGCCATGGTCCGGGTCACCACCGACGCCGCCCACGGCACCAGCACCCGCCTGCGCACCCTCATCGAGGGCGACCCGCGCCGCTTCTACTACCCGTTCATGCTGGTCTTGCTCGTGATCATCGCCGTGGTGCTGCACCTGGCGCTGCCGGTCAGCCTGGTGCAGTGGTCGGCCAACATGTCCAACCTGGGCGCGCTCATCTACCCGTTCCTGCTGATGTACCTCAACAGCAGGCTGCCGAAGGCGGCCCGGCCGCGCTGGTACCACCACCTGATCCTGGTGCTCAACTTCCTCTTCTTCGGCTTCTTCTTCGTCAACTTCATCGCCGACTTCGTGGGCGACCCGCTCGTCACGTTTTAGGTAGGGGTGTACTCATGTGCCGGTGGCCTGGCCGGGCCAGGCTGCCGGCATGGGAGACAACCTGCTCGTGTACGTCCCCGGCCTGGACGGCGACCCTTCACCGGCCGCCCGCCTGGCCGCGGACCTGGGGGAGTCGTGGCGGGCCGAGGTGTCCCCGGTCCAGGTCCGGCCGTGGAGCAACCGTTCCGCGGCCGCGCTCGCCCGGGAGCTGAGCGCGTGGATCGCCGGTGTGTGGGCGGAGATGGGGGGACTCGGGCGGATCATCCTGGTCGGGCATAGCGTGGGCGGGCTGCTGCTCCGGCACGCGTACCTGATCGCCCAGGGGGACGACGACAGCAGGGAGATGAAGGCCTGGGCCCAGCGGGTGAGCCGGATGGTGCTGCTGGCCGCCCCGAACCGGGGCGTCGAGGCGGGCCGGCTGTCGTTCACCGGCCGGACCATGGCGGAGTTGCGGCGCGGGGCGCCGTACCTGACGGATCTGCGGCTGCGGTGGCTGGACCACTTCGACCGGGCCGACGACCGGATCCAGGTCGTGCAGCTGCTCGGCACCCTCGACACCGTGGTCACCCGGGACGACAGCCTGGATGTCGAGCAGTTCGGCAACGCGCGGCACGTCACCGTCCCCGGCGCCGCCCACCACACGCTGCCGCGCAGCCACCGGCTGCTCTGGGCGGCGGTCGCCGGTCCGGTCCGGCCGACGACGCCGCTGCTGACCGTCGAACCCAGGACGGTGGTGTTCCTGAGCCGCTCCCGCGACCGGACCTGGCAGGCCCTGCGGCAGGCCCTGGCCGGGCGGGCCGACGTCAGGACCGTGCCCGCGCGCGCCTTCCTCGACGAGTACGGCCAGGTCTACGCCCGCCACCGGCACGGCGCCATCCACTTCGCCGGGCACGGCAGCGGCGCGCGCGTGCTCGGGCAGGCCGTCGCCGCCGTACCCGCGATCATGTTCGGGAACGTCTACCTGGCCGGGTCCAGGCTGCCGCCCGGCTTCCCGTGGAGCCGGGCCATCGAAAGGGAACAGATCGGGCGGGTACGCGACGACGGGAAACTGGCCGTCGACCAGCTCCCCGAGGTCGCGTCCTACCTGCTAGAGGTACAGGCCGATGCCGCCGACCGGCTCCGGCTCGATGGGCGCGCGGCCAGAACGTAGCGCGAACAGCTCGGCCAGCGTCGCCCCCGCCGGGCCGATGCCCTCGCTGGTGCCCAGCCAGGCCGCCGCCTGCTCGCTGTCCATCCGCCCCACCTCGATCTGGGCCAGGCAGCGGCCCGGCCGGACCACGGCGGGGTGCAGCCGGGCCAGATCCTCGTTCGTGGTGATCGCCACCAGCACGTCCCGCCCCTGGCCGAGCAGGCCGTCGGTGAGGTTGAGCAGCCGCGACAGGCCCTGTCCCGTGGACGCCTTGGCCTCGGCGTGGATCAGCTCGTCACAGTCCTCCAGCACCAGCAGCCGCCACTTGCCCTCCCCGTGATCCGGGCATTCGCAGCCGACCGCGACCTCCATCAGGTAGCCGGGATCGTTGAACAGCCGCTCCGGGTCCAGCACGCAGTCGACCTGGCACCAGGTGGCCCACTCCCGGGCCAGCGTGCGCAGCAGCGTCGTCTTGCCCGTCCCCGGCGGGCCGTGCAACAGCAGCAGCCGCCCGTTCACGTCGTCCGGGCGCGTCGCCATCAGCTGGTCGAGCCGCCCGGTGGCGGCCCGCGGATAATTCGCCCGTACGGTGTCCCACGGCGACGTCGTGATCTTCTTCCCCGACCGGCGGCGCCCGTGCTCGCTCATCCACCAGAACCCCATGGACACCACGTCCGCGTCCTTCGGCGCCTCCTCCTCGGCGTCCTTGACGACCTCGGCCACGATCGCCACCGCGAGTTCCTCGCTGACCGCCGTCACCGCGATCGTCGCCGACTGGTTGGTGAACCGCACCACCCGCAGCGTCCACCCCTCGCCCCCGTACAGCCGGGCGTCAGGCCCGTCCACGGCCGACGCCGACCGCAGCAGCCGCCCACGCGAGGCCGTCAACGGCGCGTCCGCGCGGATCCGGTCGAGCGTGACCGTCCGCGCCCACGGCTGCTCCCCCGTGGCGAACGGCGACAACGCCAGCGCGTCGATCACATCGGCCGGGCTGTCGCTGTCATCGATCCACACCTTCATCGCCAGCGGCTCCGGCGGCGTGGAGAACTGGACCTCCTTCACCACATTGGTCATACCCTCCATGATCCTCACCCGGGCCGCTGATTGTCGACGCATTTTCCGTCACGGCCGATGCCCGCCGCCTGCCGTCGTGCTTCGAGCTAGTTCCGGACCAGCAGGAGAGCTTGATTGGCGACCGGCCCCTCATCCGGCTCGGTGAGAGCGATCAATGTGTTGATCACGCCGCCAAGGCTTTTGACAGCGGCCTGATTGCTGTCCCCGGATTTGTCCCGAAGCTGCAGGGTCGCGGCATGAAGGGCGGCGACAGAAAGGACGATGTCGCGTTCACCCGGCGGTGCGGTTCGATCCAGCACTCGAGTGATCAAACCTTTCGCGTAACCAACCAGAGTGAGAACCCGTAAATCCGCACCGCTTTCCGTCAGCTTCTCCGATATGTGTTGCAGCGCCGTGGCGGGGTCTTCGTGGGAGCCGTTGGGGAGATGCTTTGAGAGGCTGTCATTCAAGAACTCCTGGAAAGTGGTCTCTTGTTTCCTCGATCCGTTGGATGAATTGACCCATGAGTAGACCAGGCCTTCCGCTGCCGCAGCCATTATTGATAGTACTTCGAAAGGCCGGGCGCCGAGATCGGCGATGAGGGCGCGGGTGAGCCGAAGTCGGTGGTCACGATGGAATTTGAGCTCCGAGCGTCGGTCGATCGCCTGAATTCGCGCGTCGTAGGCCTCCGTGTGGCCGTGGCGCGGCTCCTCTTGGTGGCGAGCCAGAGTGTCGAGAAGGGAGTCGGCGTGGGCGGGTGAGTGAGTCAGGGCGGCACGGCCGTTGAAAGTGCCGCGAAGCGTGATCCTGGGGTTGCGTTTCAAGGCGTGGTCGAGCGCGAGGTCGAGCGCGCCGCCGAGGTCGACCTGACTGTTGAGTTCTATATTCAGGCCGATCTCGCGGTTAGCGGTGGAAGCCACTTGAAGGGCGAGATCGACTGCTCGGGCGAGGGTTCCGTTCTTTTCGTCGAAAACGAGTTCCGGGACGCCGCCGATCGACGGGCGAAGGTGTGAGCGAACGGCATCCCTGACGCTGGTGAGATTGCGAGTAAGGACGCGGTGCTGGGTCATGGACAAAGCGCGGGCGAGGATGTCGTCAAGCTCCTGCAGGCGTGATTCATCGGGACGACGGCCAGCCAGGATCGTCTGGCTTGCCAAGGTCCGCGCTCTCACAATCGTGGCCGCGAGATCGAGAGCGGAGATCAGCTCGAATATCGGTAATCGGTCGGGAGCGGCCGAGAATACCTGCGCATAGGTCAAAAGGTTGGTCAGTGACCGGACCTCGGGAATGATCATGGAAAGACGAATGAAGATATGTGTGTGGGCGAGGATGAGTTCCGGGTAGCGGGCCACCTGACCGGGCATTGGGTCGTACGGCCACGGAGCGTCTTGGGCCACAAGGCTTAACCGCTTGCCATCATGGGCCCAGACAGTATGTTCGCGGAACCCGGGCAGAATCTGGAGATACCGATGGTCGGCCTCGCCGGGAGTGGGTAGCCGATAGGTGAGGCCGTCGTCGAACAGGTTGTTCAGCCACGAGATGAAGCGGGCTGCGTCGTCTGCCAGCATCCCGGTGGCCGTGATCGCGCCGGGATCTCCGGAAGGCGTGTGGCGGCCACGAAGATTCTCATGCCGGACGAACCTGTTCCACATGTCAGTGGTGACCAACTGCGAGCAGATCGCCGTCCCGTCATCCAGATGGATCACGTTGTGGAGGGCGCGCAGCATGGTGACCCCGTCGATGAGGCGTCGCCGTTCCACGCTGACGGCCTCACCGGGGTCGAGCATTCGGTCGAGTCTGTCCCTGATCGCTGGCTGAACCTGCCTGCCTTGGTCAACGCAGGTGAACGCCAGAGCCAGAGCTCGGATTGTCCCAGCGCGCAGGCATGCCTCGATCAGGGGAGTGGAGTCGGCGTCGGCGGCCCACAAGAGGCTGGTTTCCCGCCACCACGGGTCGTCGGCGTTTCCCGTCAGCAGATGGCGCAGGTCATCGGGACGCTCTTTGATCTGCGCGGCCGCGAGATATTCCTGGAGGGTCAGATGGGCGAACGCGAACAGGCCCTGCTCGCGCTCCACCAGCAGGCCGCTCTTGCTGGCTTCGCTGAGAAAGACATCGGGAGTGATGCTCGTTTGGCCGCAGACTTCGGCCAGTGGTTCCTTGACGACCCGCAGCGCTTCCGCCGACGTGATGTCGCGCTGCCTACTGACCATCATGTGGACGGCGAGATGCCGCATGACAGCCGCCTTCTGGGGTCCGGTCAGACCGGTGGGGTCGGCCAGGTTCTTGCCCTCCTGGCGGCGATGCAGGAGAACGTCACACATTTCCGCGTACAGCGCCGCCCGGCTGCCCGGCAGCGCTCCCCGGTAGCGATGCACGTTGGCGATCATCGTGAGCAGGAGCGGATTCGCGGCCAGGTCGTGCAACGCGGGTTGGCCGCGCAGCCGGCCGATCAAGTCCAGGGCCTTCTGCTCCGCGATCTCGTGGACGTCCTGGTCGCGTCCCAGACGGGAGCGCCGTTCGATGGCCCTGTACCAGGAATGGAGGAACTGGGACACCTGGTCGGCCGTGAACCTCTGTACGTGTAGGACGTCGGCATTGGTCAGCGGGTTGGACAGGTAGCCGTATGGCCGTGACGTCACCACGAAGGTGTTGCGCGGATACCGGGCGATCTGATCGTGAACCCATCCGACCACACGCTTTCGATCCTGCTCGTCCGCGACCTCGTCCAGCCCGTCCAGCAGAACCACACAGCGGCCGCGGTCAAGCCGTCCGCGCAGCCACGCGGCCGGGATCCTGTCACGAAGCCAAGGTGATGACACGGCCACCTCGGCCAGGCTTTCCGGCTCCTCCGCGAGGAGCGAGGCGGTATGACCCCGCAGATAGAGCAGAACCGGCAGGCGCCGGGAACGCCAGAACTCGCGCCCGAGAACGCGCCGGTTCGGCTCGGAGAGCGCCAGGGCGGTGTATCTGGCCAGAGTGGTCTTTCCCGATCCTGGTGCCCCCAGAACCGCGAACACTCGCCCTTCGCGCAGGAACGACGCCAACGATCGCCGCTCACCCGGCCGGCCGATCTCCTGCGATCCGGCACCTAGCCCTGAGTCTCCGGCGGTGTCTCGCGCGGGACGAGGCTGGAGCGTCACGTCCACGTACACCTGGCGCATCCGGAGCACGAACTCCCCCTGCGTCACCACGCCGATCGTCTCCATGTCGGCGACGGAAGCGCGCAATTGCCGCAGATAGACCCCACGCCGGATGTGCGGAAAGGGGGAGTTCAGCCTGGAAGGTTCGGCCGCCGCCGCTGTCAGAAGGGCGACGAGGACGGTGAAACCGAAAGCCAGATATGCCCACGTCCAACTAATTTGCCCGTCGTTGATGACTTGGTTGGCGGCGACACCGGCCGTGACGGCGCCCGTCGCCGCCGCGATCGCCAACGCGACGAACCGTAACCGAGGCATACCTGATCTCCAGCCCGATCTGCTTATCGTTGGCCCCTGGTGGCGCGAACTGCACCGATGTAGGCCTGAGGGCACTCGTGAGGCCTTGCGGCTCCTGTCGCGTTGCGGCCCCGTTCTCATCGTTCGCCGGAATTGCCGGTAATTTCCGGAATTAACCTCACTACAGGACGGCGCCGAACGTTAGTTGATCGCGACGTGGCGCGTCAGCCGCAGCGATTATATGTGTAACTTCCCGGAAACTCTGGCATACCGAGCGTGAAATTGGGCTGGCATAGGAGTGGGGAGTAGCGTAACCGGGACGTTCGACCTGGCCACTTTGGAGGATGGGTGGGGATCGATCCGTTCGTGTCGTGGGGAACGCCGTCAGAATCAGAGTCGCAGGAGGGTTCCGGGCCGCTCGCGGGGGTGCGGCTGGCCGTCAAGGACGTCTTCGATGTAGCGGGCACGCCGACGGGGGCGGGGCATCCGCGGTGGCTGGAGACGCACGACCCGGCAGGAGAGGACGCGGTCGCGGTGGCGCGGCTGCGGGCGGCGGGAGCCGTACTGGCCGGGAAGACGCATACCGACGAGCTGGCCTACAGTCTGGGCGGGACGAATCAGCACTATGGCGTGCCGGAGAATCCGGCCGCGCCCGGGCATGTCTGCGGCGGGTCGTCCAGCGGATCGGCCGCGACGGTGGCGGCCGGGCGGGCCGATCTTGGGCTGGGGACCGACACCGCGGGATCGATCCGCGTCCCCGCCTCCTACACCGGCCTGTACGGCTTCCGCCCCACCCACGCCCGCGCCCCACGCGAAGGGATCGTCCCCCTCGCCCCCACTTTCGACGTCCCGGGCCTGCTCACCCGCGACCTCGCCCTGCTCCGCGAGGCGGCCAGGGTCCTCCTGGACGGCAGCGGAAGCGGCACGGCCACCCGGCTCTGCGTGCCCGCCGACCTGTGGACCGACCAGTCGCCCCGGGTGGGGGCGGCACTCGCCCCCGCGATCGCCCGGCTCGGGCTCCCCGTGCACCGCACCCCGGTCGGCCACGACGTCACCGACGCGTTCGCGATCGCGCAGGCGGCGCAGGCCTGGCACTGCCACGGCGAGTGGATCACCCGGGAACGGCCGGAGTTCGGCCCCGGCGTGGGCGCGCGATTCCGGCGCGGCGAAGGGCTCACCCGGGAGGAGGTCACGCTCGCTCGCAAAGCATTGGACGAGGCCGCCGACCGGATCCGGGTCCTGCTCGACGGCGGCGGGATCCTGGTGCTGCCCACCGCCCCGGGCGCGGCTCCGGCGCTCGGCCGCCCCGAGGACCGCAGGCTTATGACGCTACGGCTGAACTGCCTGGCGCCCCTGTCCGGCAGCCCGGCCCTCAGCCTGCCCGCCGGGCTGCTCGACGGCCGCCCGCTCGGCCTGTCGCTGATGGCGGCGCGGGGTCACGACGAGGTGCTTTTCGACCTGGCGGCCCGCATCTAAGGGCACGATAAATTGTCCGATGTGAGGACGGTTGACTGGGTTGATGACGCGATCATGCTCGTCGACCAGACCCGGCTGCCGGGCGAGCTGACGTACCTGCGTATCACCACCGTCGCGGATCTGATCGACGCGATCCAGCGGCTGGCGGTCCGGGGCGCGCCCGCGCTCGGGGTCGCGGGCGCGATGGGCGTCGCGCTCGCGGCCAGGACCGGCGAGCCGATCGCGCCGCTGCGGGCGGCCAGGCCCACGGCCGTCAACCTGGCCTGGGGGGTCGACCAGGCGGCGGCGAGCGCGGACCCGCTGGCCCGGGCGCTGGAGATCAGGGACGAGGACGTCGCGGCCTGCCTGGCCATGGGCGCGCGCGGCGCCGACCTGCTGGCCGAGCACGCCGCCACCCGGGTGATGACCGTCTGCAACACCGGCGGCCTGGCCGCCGTGGAACGCGGCACCGCGCTCGGCGTCATCCAGACCATGCACGAGCGCGGCGCGCTCGCCGAGGCCATCGCGCTGGAGACCAGGCCGCTGCTCCAGGGGGCCAGGCTGACCGCCTGGGAACTGGCCAGAATGGGCGCGCCGCACCGCCTGATAGTCGATTCGGCGGGACCGTTCCTGCTGGCCAGGGGAGCCGCCGACGCCGTCCTCATCGGCGCGGATCGGATCGCCGCCAACGGCGACACCGCCAACAAGATCGGCTCCTACTCGCTCGCCCTCGGCGCCCGCCGCGCCGGGATCCCGTTCCTGGTCATCGCCCCCGAGGCCACGATCGACCTGGCCACCCCCACCGGCGACGCCATCCACATCGAGGACCGCGGCGCGGCCGAGGTCGTCTCCCTGGGCGGGGTGAAGATCGCGCCCGACGGAACAGGGGCGCTCAACCCGGCCTTCGACGTCACCCCCGCCGACCTGATCACCGCGATCGTCACCGACCGCCGGGTGATTCGCCTGGATCAGGGTGAGACCCCGGACCAGCCTCCGACCTGACTCCGGCCGACCTGATCACCGTGATCGCCATCGCCCCCGGGTGATTCGCCTGGATCGCGGGGAACACGCATAGTCGATGCCGATTCGGCCAATCGGGCACTGTTGTAGACCGTTCCGCAATACGCTCGGATACCTTAACCAGATACGGGAGATCTTCGTGGCCATCGACCTCGTGACCCGCAGTGCCTGGGGCGCGCGAGCCCCGAAGGGGTCCTATTCGCCGCTCAGTTCGACGCGTGGCGTGAAAGTGCACTACACGGGCGGGCGAGTCGATCCGGCCATCATCACCGATCACGCCAAATGTGTGGCAATGGTGAAATCAATTCAGAATTTCCACATGGATGGGAATGGCTGGATAGATATCGGTTACTCGATGGTAGTTTGTGCCCACCGTAAGGTCTTCGCCGGTCGCGGCCCCAAGCACGTGCCCGCAGCCAACGGGGCCGGGCTCAACTCCGGTCACTACGCCGTGCTCGGCCTGGTGGGCAACGCCGGCCTGGTCGAGCCCACCGACGAGATCCTGCACGGCATCCTGGACGCGATCGAGTACCTGCGGGCCGAAGGCGGCGCGGGGCGGGAGATCAAGGGGCATCGGGACGGCTACGCCACCGACTGCCCGGGCGGCCCGCTGTACGCCTGGGTTCAGCGGGGCGCGCCCCGGCCCGGCGGCGGCGACCCGCCGGTCGAGCCCGGCGCGCCGCGCTGGCCGGGACGGCTGCTGAAGTTCCCGCCGGTCATGCGGGGCGACGACGTGCGGACCTGGCAGACCCAGATGAAGCGCATCGGCTTCGAACTCGACGTGGACGGCGCGTACGGCCAGCGCTCCCGGGACGTCTGCAAGACCTTCCAGCGCCGGGTAGATCTTGACGATGACGGCATCGTGGGCCGCCTGACCTGGGAGGCTTCGTTCAACGCGAAGCCGTGACGCGCCGATACCGCACCCCGCTGGCGTCATCGGGGGCGCGCTCGGCTTAGCATCCGTGCATGACGGTGTCACCTGTTGACCTCGCCGCCGAGTTCCCGCCCGGATCGCGGGAGCGGTGGCGCGAGCTCGCCCTCGGCGTGCTGCGCAAATCGGGCTTCGAAGGCGGCGATCCGGAGGACGCGCTGTCCTCCAGGACGTATGACGGGATCGAGATCGCGCCCCTCTACGACCGGCTGCCCGCCGCCCCCCGGGTGCTGCGGCCGGGGACCGGCTGGGACGTGCGGCAGCGGCACGCGCACCCGGACCCGGCGGTGACCAGGGAGGCGATCCAGGCCGACCTGGAGAACGGGGTCACCTCGATCTGGCTGGACCTGACCTCCCTCGACCCCGCCGCGCTGCCGGCCGTGCTGGACGGGGTGTATCTGGATCTCGCCCCGGTGATCCTGGACGCAGGGCCGCGCACCGAGCAGGCGGCCGCGATCTTCCTGGAGCTCGCCGCCGGGACCGCGCTGGCCGGGGGCAACCTCGGCGCCGGTCCGCTCGACCCCGGCCTGGCCGAGCTGGTCCGGCGCTGCGTCGCCGAGCAGCCCGCCGTGCTGGCGGTGACCGTGGACGCGTTGCCGTACCACGACGCGGGCGCCGGGGACGCGATGGAGCTGGGCTGCTCGATCGCGGCCGGGGTGGCGGGCCTGCGCGCGCTCACCGACGCCGGGATCTCCGCCGAGCAGGCCTTCGGCCAGCTGGAGTTCCGGTACGCGGCGACCGCCGACCAGTTCCTCACCATCGCCAAGTTCCGGGCGGCCCGCCGCCTGTGGGCCAGGGTCGCCGAGGTCTGCGGGGTGCCGGGGGCCGTGCAGCGGCAGCACGCGGTGACCTCCTCGGCCATGATGACCGCCCGCGATCCGTGGGTGAACATGCTGCGCACCACGCTGGCCTGCTTCGGCGCGGGCGTCGGCGGCGCGGACGCGGTGACCGTGCAGCCGTTCGACGCGGTGCTCGGCCTGCCGGACGGTTTCGCCCGCAGGATCGCCCGCAACACCCAGTCCCTGCTGGTCGAGGAGGCCGGGGTGGCGCGGGTGAGCGACCCGGCGGGCGGCTCCTGGTATGTGGAGAACCTCACCGCCGCCCTCGCCGAACGCGCCTGGTCCTGGTTCCAGGAGATCGAGCACGCGGGCGGGCTCGGGGCGGCTTCCGAGACGCTGATCCCGGAGCGGCTGGCCGGCACCCGCGAGGCCAGGGCCCGGGACCTCGCCCGCAGGAAGAGCCCGATCACCGGCGTCAGCGAGTTCCCCAACCTGACCGAACGCGCCGTCGTGCGCGAGCCGGGTCCCGGGCTGCCCGCCTCCCCGGGGCGGGTCCGCTACGCGGCCGAGTTCGAGGCCCTCCGCGACCAGGCCGACGCCCAGCCGCGACGGCCGCTGGTGTTCCTGGCCACGATCGGCCCGGTCGCCGTGCACACCGCGCGGGCCTCGTTCGCGGCCAACCTGTTCGCCGCCGGGGGCGTCGCCACCGTCACCAGCGGCCCCGGCGTCGACCCGGCCGCGATGGCCGAGGCCTTCCGCGACGCCGGCACGCCCGTCGCCTGCATCTGCTCCAGCGACCGCCTGTACGGCGAGCACGCGGAAGCCGTGGCCGCCGCGCTCCGCGCCGCCGGGGCGAGGCGGATCTGGCTGGCGGGCAAGGGCGAGTACGCCGGAGTGGACGGCACGATCCGCGCCGGCGGCGACGCCCTGGACGTGCTCGGAAAGACATTCGCCGACCTGGGCATCGACGTGAAGGGGGAGACGCCCGATGAGCATTCCTGATTTCTCCGGCATCGGGCTCGGCATCGGGAAGGACCACCTCCCCGTCCCGGACGCGGAACCCTGGGACACCCCCGAGGGCATCGCCGTGAAGGCCCGCTACGACGCCGCCGACCTCCCGGGCTACCTGCCGACCTATCCGGGGATCGCGCCGTACCTGCGCGGGCCGTACCCGACCATGTACGTCAACCAGCCGTGGACGATCCGCCAGTACGCCGGATTCTCCACCGCCGAGGAGTCCAACGCCTTCTACCGCCGAAACCTGGCCGCCGGGCAGAAGGGCCTGTCGGTCGCGTTCGACCTGGCCACCCACCGCGGCTACGACTCCGACCATCCGCGGGTGGCGGGCGACGTCGGCATGGCGGGCGTGGCCATCGACTCCATCTACGACATGCGCCAGCTCTTCGACGGCATCCCGCTGGACAGGATGTCGGTCTCGATGACCATGAACGGCGCGGTGCTGCCCATCCTGGCGCTCTACATCGTGGCCGCCGAGGAGCAGGGCGTCGCGCCGGAGCAGCTGCAGGGGACCATCCAGAACGACATCCTCAAGGAGTTCATGGTCCGCAACACCTACATCTACCCGCCGGGCCCGTCGATGCGGATCATCTCCGACATCTTCGCCTACACCTCCGCCCGCATGCCCAAGTTCAACTCGATCTCCATCTCCGGCTACCACATCCAGGAGGCCGGGGCCACCTGCGACCTGGAGCTCGCCTACACCCTGGCGGACGGGGTCGAATACCTGCGCGCGGGGGTCGCGGCGGGCATGGACGTGGACACGTTCGCGCCGCGCCTGTCGTTCTTCTGGTGCATCGGCATGAACTTCTTCATGGAGGTCGCCAAGCTGCGCGCCGCCCGCCTGCTCTGGGCCGAGCTGGTGCGCGGCTTCGGCGCCAAGAACCCCAAGTCACTCTCGCTGCGCACCCACTCGCAGACCTCCGGCTGGTCGCTCACCGCCCAGGACGTCTTCAACAACGTGGTACGCACCACCGCGCAGGCGATGGCCGCCACCCAGGGCCACACCCAGTCGCTGCACACCAACGCGCTGGACGAGGCGCTCGCCCTGCCCACCGACTTCTCCGCCAGAATCGCCCGCAACACCCAGCTGCTGCTCCAGCAGGAGTCCGGCACGACCCGGGTCATCGACCCGTGGGGCGGCTCCTACTACGTCGAGCGCCTCACCGCCGAACTGGCGGAACGCGCCTGGGCGCACATCCAGGAGGTGGAGGAGTTCGGCGGCATGGCCCGCGCCATCGACAAGGGCCTGCCCAAGCTGCGCATCGAGGAGGCGGCGGCGCGCACCCAGGCCAGGATCGACTCCGGCCGCCAGCCGGTCATCGGCGTCAACCGCTACCGGCCGGAGGCGGACGAGCCGATCGAGGTGCTCAAGGTGGACAACACCTCGGTGCGCGACCAGCAGCTGGCCAAGCTGCGCCGGCTGCGCGAGGAACGCTCGCCCGCCGAGGTCGCCGCCGCCCTCGACGCGCTCGGCAAGGCCGCCGCCGGCACCGAGAACCTGCTCGAGCTGGCCGTGGACGCGGCCAGGGCGAAAGCCACCGTGGGGGAGATCTCCGACGCGCTGGAGAAGGTGTTCGGGCGGCACGAAGCGCGGATCCACACCATCACCGGGGTGTATCGGGAGGAAGTGGGATCCGGCATGGACGAGGTGCGCGCCGCGTGCGAGGAGTTCGCCCGCGAGCAGGGCCGCCGCCCGCGCATCCTGGTCGCCAAGATGGGCCAGGACGGCCACGACCGCGGCCAGAAGGTGATCGCCACCGGCTTCGCCGACCTCGGCTTCGACGTGGACGTCGGCCCGCTGTTCCAGACGCCGGAGGAGGTCGCCCGGCAGGCGGTCGAGGCCGACGTGCACATCGTCGGCGTCTCCTCGCTCGCGGCCGGCCATCTGACCCTGGTGCCCGCGCTGAAGAAGGCCCTCGACGAGCTCGGCGCGGGCGACATCATGGTCGCGGTCGGCGGCGTGATCCCGCCCGGCGACTTCGAGGCGCTGCGCGCCGCCGGGGCCGCGGCGATCTTCCCGCCCGGCACGGTGATCGCCGAGGCGGCCCTGGACCTGCTGCGACAGCTGCGCCGATGAGCGTGCGGGCCTACGCGGACGGCGTGCTGTCGGGCTCGCGCCGGGGCATCGCGCGCGCGATCACCCTGGTCGAGTCCACCCGGGCCGACCACCGGGAGCTCGCCCAGGAGCTGCTCGCCGAGCTGGCGCCGCACGCGGGCAAGGCGCGCCGGGTGGGGATCAGCGGCGTGCCCGGGGTCGGCAAGTCCACCTTCATCGAGGCGCTGGGCACGCACCTGACCGGCCTGGACGCCCAGGTCGCGGTGCTCGCGGTGGACCCGTCCTCCACCCGGTCAGGCGGCAGCATCCTCGGCGACAAGACCAGGATGGCGCGCCTGGCCGTGGACCCGAAGGCGTTCATCCGCCCGTCCCCGACGGCCGGCACCCTCGGCGGCGTGGCCAAGGCCACCCGGGAGGCGATGGTCGTGGTCGAGGCCGCCGGGTACGACACCGTCCTGGTGGAGACCGTCGGCGTCGGCCAGTCGGAGACCGCCGTGGCCGAGATGGTGGACACCTTCCTGCTGCTCACCCTGGCCCGCACCGGCGACCAGCTGCAGGGCATCAAGAAGGGCGTGCTGGAGCTGGCCGACGTGATCGCGGTCAACAAGGCCGACGGGGACCACGAGATGTCCGCCAAGCGGGCCGCCCGCGAGCTCAGTGGCGCGCTGCGGCTCATCCGGTCCGAGACGCCGGTGCTCACCTGCAGCGGCCTCACCGGCGCGGGCCTCGAGGAGCTGTGGGCGCAGGTGCTCCGCCATCAGGAGCGGACCGACCTGGTCGCCAGACGCCAGCGCCAGGCCGTCGACTGGACCTGGGCGATGGTGCGGGACCGGGTGCTCGCCGATCTCCGGGAGCGTACCGACGCGCTCGCCCCGCTGGTGGAGGCCCAGGTCCTGGACGGCACGCTCACCCCCGTCCAGGCGGCCGACCTGCTCTACAGGTCGAGTTCGGAACCGCCGAACCGGTCCTGAAGGAAGCGGCTCTGGGCTTTCAGGGCCTGCTCGTCGCCCTGGTAGACGGCGTCGGCCACCCTGCCGAGACCGGCCCGGAGCAGCTCCAGCTGCCCCAGGAGCTCGGCGTGGGCGGCCGGGCGGCGGGACACCGGCAGGTTGGCGTAGGCGTTGAGGCTGGTGGGCAGGTAGTCGCGGATGGTCTGCGACACGACGTGCAGCTGGTCGGGCGCGGTGGTGAGCACCTCCGCGCGGTCCAGCACCTCCTTGAGCAGCCCGCCCAGCTCGTACGCCTGCCGCAGCACGTCGTCCGGAAACCGCCCGGGAAGCCCGGCGAGCAGGGTGTCGAGGTCCGCGCGGAGCTCGGCGGTCTCGACCTCGGCGTGGGAGAGCACCACGCGGGTGCGGTCGGGCGGGGCGAGCAGGGCGCCGACGCCGTACAGACCGGCGACGACCACCGGCCAGAACGCGCCCGCGACGCCCGCGAAGACCAGGCCGACGCCGATCAGGGCGAGGATCGAGCCGACGATGTTCTTCGTGGAGCCCAGGTAGGTCAGCACCCGGTTACTGGTAGCCACGGATTTCCTTGAAGGCGGCGGCCAGCGAGCCGGTGCGCGCGTCGAACACCGCGCCGCCGGTGAGCTCGGCGATCCGGGTCATCTCGTCCACGTCGCTGTCCCCGAACAGGACGACGAAGGTGGGAACCCTGCGCTGCTCTTCCGGGAGCCCGCGGAAGAAGGCGTCGAAGTCCCCGGCGCCGGAGCCGTCGGTGTTCTCGCCGTCGGTCATCAGCACGATCGAGGTGTAGTGGCCCGGCTCCACCGGCTCCTGGTAGGCGGTGCGGAGCGCGTCGAAGATGGCCGTGCCGCCCGCGGCCTGGAGGCCCTCGGCGAACGAGCGGATCTCGCCCAGCGCCGCCTCCGGGTCCCGTTCCGGCAGCGTGAACGATCGGGCCGGCAGCGGCGCGTCGTTGAAGGGGATCATGGTGACCGCCTCGCGGTTGCGGAACCGGGAGAACGTGCCGGAGGCCGAGGTGTCCGCGCCGGTCAGGGTGACCAGGGCCTGGCGCAGCGCGGCGATCCGGTCGCCCTCCATGGAGCCCGAGGTGTCCAGCACGAACCTGGCCCGCGCGGGCACCCGCACCTCGTTCAGGTACGCGGCGATCAGCTCGTCGGCCGCCGAGCGCCGGTTCGGGAACGGCAGCTCCAGGACGGGCTGCGCGGTGCCGATGCCGGGCACGATCGGCCGCCGGAACGTGGTGGTCATGATCTTCCGCTGGGTGTCCGGGGTGCGCAGCCAGGCGGCGAGCTCGTCGTAGGCGGCCTTGTTGGGGGAGGCCGTCAGCAGGGTCAGCGGGTAGTCGGCGGAGACCACGCCGTCGCTCGGGTAGATCAGGGTGAGGTTCATGCCCCGCAGCACGGACTCGTAGTTGATCAGGCCGTCCACGCCGGGGCTGCGGGCGTACGCGTCGGCCAGCCAGCCGGAGGAGCCCGAGGTCAGCCGCTGGGCCGAGAAGAACCCCTTCAGCTTCGGGGTGACCGCGTCGATCTGCTCCGCGCTGAGCGCCTCGTCGGCGTCCGACAGCGCCGCCGCCACGCCCACGAGCGCGGAGAAGCCGGAGTTGGAGGAGGCCGGGTTGGTCATGCCGAAGGTGAACCGGCCCTGCGTCGCCGCGGCCGCGATGTCCGACCACGACGGGGGAGTGGTGTCCCAGCCCAGTTCCTTGGCCTTGGCCGGCTTCAGGCCGAGCACGACCGGGGAGACCATGACCTTGGTCTGGGTGGACAGCCGTTCCCGCGCGCCGTCGATCAGCGACAGGTAGCGGTTGGAGGAGAACCAGATCGCGTCGTAGCGGCCGTCCGCGCCGCCGCTCGCCACCTGCTCGGCGCCGTCCAGGGTGCCGGTGTAGGTGAGCTCCACGTTCAGCCCGGACTCCTTGAGCAGCGGCTCCAGGTCTTTGACCTCGCTTCCGGCGAGGATGCGGAAGGTGTCCTCCGCGCCGGAGCAGGCCGCGCTCGCCAGCAGCGCGAAGGCGGCGAAAACCACGCAGATCACGCGGGCCAGACGGGTCATTCGGCGCTCCTGGCCAGGTACGTCTGCGCGTGCTCCAGCTCCACGGTGAGGCTCGACACGGTGGTCGCCATGTTCTCGGTGGCCTGCGCGCGGAAGGTGTCGATCATGTCGATGGTGGCGTAGATGTTGTCGAACGCGCGGCGCAGCGAGTCCAGGTTGACCGTGGTCGAGGCGCTCTGGGTCTGGATCTCGGCGGCCTGCGTGCGCAGCAGCTCGCTGGTCGCCACGATCAGGTCGGAGGTGGTCTGGTTGAGGGCGCTGATCTGGTCCAGGACCAGCTTCTGCCCGGCCAGCGCCTGGGCCACCGTGACGGCGGTGCGCAGGGCCGCGATCGTGGTGGTCGTGGCGCGGTCCACGCCCTTGATGAGTTCCAGGTTGTTCTTGCGCACCAGGTCGAGGGCGAGGTAGCCCTGCGCCGAGACGGCGAGCTGGGTGAGCAGGTCCTGGTGCTTCTGGCGCACGCCGAACAGGGCGTCGGAGCGGAGCGCGACGGCGTGCTCCTCGTCGGCGGTGAGCAGGTGGTTCTCCAGCTCGGCGTCCAGGGCGGCGGCCAGCGTCGCGTACTCCTGGAGCTTCAGCATCGACTCCCAGAGCACGCGGCGCTCGCCCTCGATCGCGGCGTTGTCCTTCAGCAGCTCGTCCTGGCCGGATTTGAGGGCGCGGACGATGTCGTCCAGGTGCTTCTGCGCGCTGTGAAATTTCGCGAAATAGTCGCGCAGACCGGCGGGGATGAGGCCGAGGAACTTGCGGGCGCCGGTGGCCTGGCGGGGGTCCAGGTCGACGATCGTGCGGCGCAGGGCGACCAGCTGGCCGGGGACCGGGCCTGACGCGCTCGCCACCGGGCGTTTCAGCATGCGGTTGGCCACCTGGGCGGACGAGCGGATCTCGGTGTCGCCCATGGCGGTGATGCCCGCGACCTTGCGGGTGAACTCCGGCGCGCGCGGGTCCATCGCGGCCAGCTCCGCGGCGAATCCGCGGGCCCGCTCGGCGAGCTCGGCGGCGCGGTCGGCCGGGATCGGCAACATCGAGGCTGCCTTCTCGGCGGGCACCGGCGGAACCGGGTCGGGCGGGGTGAGTACTAGGTCCAACAGGGATCCTCACGGGCTTCTGTGGCTTCTACGGCTTGAGGTAGCGCTCCTCGATCAACGAGATGAGCTGCTCCAAGTGGTCATATGTCGGAGGCTCGACCACGTTGACGAGGTTCGTGGTGAGCGGGGTGTTCTTGGCGAGGTTGGCGAAGACCTGGGGGTTCGCGGTGCGGAAGCCGTACCGGGCGGCGAGGGCGGCGAACTCGGGGTCCTCGGTGAGCAGGCGGCCGACCCGGGTGGCCGGCTCGTCGAAGGGGACCAGGGTGTGCTTGCTGAGCACGGTCGGCGAGGGGTACAGCAGGCGCATCTCCGGGCGGATCGCGCCGTCGGCGGCGAACAGGTGCGCCGCGTACTGGGCCTCGTAGATCACGACCATGGGCGTCTTGCCCATGCCCATGGCGAGATAGTCCTCGAAGGGCGCCTCGGTGGTCGACTCGGAATAGCCCTGGTCGAGGAAGAGTGGCGCCACCGCCTCGGCCACCTTCCCCGACTGTTCCGCCGATGTCACGACATCGTCGCCGTTGGCGACATAGCTGGTTATCGCCAGGTACATAGCGGCCGAGTTTGAGGTACGGATATCCGTGGTCGTCAGCAGGACCCGCTTACGCGCCTTATACGACGTACCGGGCAAGGAATCCCACCGAGTCCCCTTCGCCACCAAATCCAGATATTTCCGGATATCGAGGGTTTCGCCGGTGACCACGCCCGCCCGCGTCAGGGCGTCCACGATCGGTTCGAAGGTCGCCACGCTCATCGGCGAGTGGAACGGGGAGAACGTCACGCTCGCCCCGCGATCCTTCTTGATCTTCTCGGCGGCCGGCACGCTCGACGGGAACGCGAACGCGTACCCGCTCAGATCCACCGAACCCGCGATCTCCCGCGACCCGGCCGTGTCCACGTCGACCCGCAGCCCGTGCCGGGCGAAGGCGGCCTTGACCTCCGGATCGTCGAAGAACGGCTTCTTCTCCGAACCGATCACCCCGCGCACCACGGTGAGCTCCGAGCCCTCCCGGTTCCCCAGCACCAGGGCCGCGGCGACCCCGCCGCAGAGCAGGAGCGCCAGCACGGCGCCAATCCAGCGTCTACTACTCATCTCACTCTGAATTATGTGACCGCCCGCTTTGCCCGGTGTGCCCGAAAGACAGAATTCAGCGCGTGTTCATTTTGGGGTAATTGGGGGGTCGACTCCCCCCGGGGCTGCCTGTTATCCCACCCGGGCGCAGAGAACCCCTCCAGAACGCACGATTGCATTTTTTCGGTCCTGGCCTGATGTGACGATGCTTGGGGTTTCGACTACGGGGAGGCGAACATGTACCGCGATCCGATGCTGCCGCCGGTCGTGGCCAGAGCGCTGGCGGAGTACCGCACGCTGCTGGCCGAACATGGCATCACCTGGGGGGAACCACCGCTGGGTTACGTGCGAATGATGAGTTTCCTCCGGTTCCCGGATGAGGCGTACCAGATGTCCAAAGAGCCGGACCTGGATCGGGCGTTCCGGGACGCGCTGGACGGCCATCCCACGCCGGACGGCCTGACCGTCCTGCGGCTGCTCCCCGCCGGGCTCCGCCTGGAGGCCCGCCCGCTGGCCGTGCTCTCCGAGCACCCGCTGCCGTGCGTGCTGCTGATCGACTCCGCCCGCGACACGGCGACCCCCGTCCGCGTGGACGGGCAGACCCATCTCGTCCTGGCCGGTGGGGCCCGGCTGATCGAGATCACCACCGGCAGCGCCCTCACCGTGTCCGGGGAGGAGGTGGACCTGTCCGTGCTGACCAGGGCCGCCGTGCCCGCCCGGCTGCGGCTGCGGGCGGGCTTCCCGTGCCGGTGGAGCGTCACCACCACCGACGGCCAGGGGTGGTATCCGGCGGGCGCCGACCGCCGCCGCGACTACCACGGCGTGCCGTTCTTCCACGGCGACGACCTGGTGCTGGACGTCCCCGCCGAACCCCTCACCGTGCGGTCCTGTCGCGGCATGGAGTACGGCACCGCCGAGGCCGCCGTGCACCCCGCCCCCTGGCGGGAGACCCTGGTCGAGCTGGCCCCCGAGCGCCTCTACGACGCCGCCGCCCGCGGCTGGTACGGCGCGGACCTGCACGTGCACCTCAACTGGGCGGGGGACATCGTGGCCACCCCCGCCGCGGCCGCCGCCATGCAGCACGGCGAGGACCTGCACGTGCTCAACCTGGTCGCCGGGAACGTCTCCGGCGAGCGCGTCTACGACCGCGAGGCGCTGCAGCACTGGGCGGGCCGCGACCTGCCCTGGTCGGACGCCTCGCACGTGGCCAGGATGGGCGTCGAATACCGCAACGACCTGCTCGGCCACGTGCACGCGTTCGGCCTGACCGCGCCCCCGTCGATCTACCACACCGGCTTCCTCGGCCAGGCCGACTGGCCGCCCAACGGCGCGGCCTGCGGCGAGCTGAAGGAACTGCGGGCCGTGCTCGGCTACGCGCACCCCTTCCACGGCCCGATCCTGGAGGCCCGCGAGATCACCGGCTCCGGCGAGCGCAACTGCGACGCCCGCGCCCTGGTCGTGGACGCCGCGCTCGGCCTGGTGGACGGCATGGAGCTGCTGCACTTCTCCGAGATCTCCGGCACGGTGAGCGTCTACCGCCGCCTGATCGGGGCGGGCAACCGCCTGGCCGCCCTGGCGGGCACCGACACGATGCTCTCCTTCACCCGGCAGGACACCGTCTCCAGCCCGCCCGGCTGGGAACGCGTCTACGCGCGCCTCGGCGGCCCCCTCTCCGCCGAGTCGTTCGCGAACGCCGTACGGCACGGGCGGACCTTCGCCACCACCGGCCCCTGGCTCGAACTCCAGGTGACCGACGAGAACACCGGCGTCGCCTGCGACGTCGGCGACACCCTGCACCTGCGGCCCGGCGACCGGGTCACCGTCACCGCCCGCACCATCGGCCCCGAGGTGGAGCGCCTCGAACTGCACACCGCGGGCGGCCTGCTCGCCGTCGGCCCCGCCGGTGAGCTGTCGGCCACCCTCGACGTCCTGGAACCCACCTACGTCGTCGCCGCGGCTTCCGGCGGGCGCCACCCCCGATCGCTCCACCGCGAGGTGTACGCCCACACCAGCCCGGTCTACCTGGACGTGGCCGGACGCCACGTGGCCCGGGCCAAGGACGTGCGGTGGTGCCTGGAGTGGCTCACCCTGCTGGCGGGCACCGTCCGGGAGCACGCCCGCCTCGACTCGCCCGACCAGCTCCGCGACCACCTCGACCTGATCGAGAAGGCGACGGCCGTCTACCGTTCCCGGCTGTAGCGGTTTGACGCCGTCGCGGATTGACTTGGAGCGCGCTCCAGATCCCAGACTTCCTACCAGCGCCCGATCTAGAACGGGCGCGGGAGAGGAATCCGGATGAGATACCGCACGATCGGCACGAACCCGGACACCCGCCGCGAGGTGAGCGTGCTCAGCCTCGGCGCGATGTTGTTCGGCACCGCCACCGACG
Source organism: Acrocarpospora sp. B8E8 (assembly GCF_039871605.1). Taxonomy (NCBI): domain Bacteria; kingdom Bacillati; phylum Actinomycetota; class Actinomycetes; order Streptosporangiales; family Streptosporangiaceae; genus Acrocarpospora; species Acrocarpospora sp. B8E8. The sequence goes on from NZ_JBDPLV010000017.1 coordinate 129,976, forward strand.
AGCCCACGTCGATGGCCATCCTCGACCGGTATGTCGAGGCCGGGGGCACCTTCATCGACACCTCGGGCAACTACGCGTTCTGGACGAACGGCGGCCAGGGCGGCGAGAGCGAGGGCGTGCTCGGCCGCTGGCGGCGCAGCCGCGGCGTCGGCGACGAGATCGTCATCGCCACCAAGGCAGGCGCCCGCCCGCTCGCGCCCGGCACCAGCTACACCGACAATCCCGAGGGACTGTCGGCCAAGGTGATCAGGGAGTCGGCGGAGCGCAGCAGGGAACGCCTCGGCATGGACCGGCTGCACCTGATGTACGCGCACATCGAGGACACCCGGGTGGCGCTCAGCGAGACCGTCGAGGGCTTCGCCGAGCTGGTCGCCGACGGCACGGTCGGCCTGCTCGGGGTGAGCAACCACTGGACCTGGCGGGTCGAGCGGGCGCGCAGCCTCGCGGCGGCGGCGGGCCTGCCGGGCTACGAGGTGCTCCAGTACCAGCACAGCTACGTGCGCCGCCGTACCGACCGGCCCTCCCAGCTGTCGGTGGACGGCGACCTGGGCGCGACCAGCGGGGATCTGCTCAGCTATGTACGGGAGAACCCGGAGCTGACGCTGGTGGCGTACGGGCCGTTGCTCAGGGGCGGTTACGTCCGGGCGGACCGGCTCGACGCGGGGCTTGACGGCCCGGGCAAGCAGCCGAGGCTGGCCGCGCTCGCCGAGATCGCGGCGGAGACGGGGGCGACCGTCAACCAGGTGGTGCTGGCCTGGCTGATGGGCGGGGAGATCCCGGTGCTGCCGCTGGTCGGCTGCTCCTCGGTGGCCCAGCTGGACGAGGCGCTGGGCGCGGTCGACCTGGACCTGACCGTGGCGCAGCGGGCCCGGCTGGACGCGGCGGGGGTCAGCTGAACAGGGTCCGGCCCCAGTAGTCGCCGGCGTCCCGCACGCCAGGCGGGATCGCGAACAAGCCGCTGGAGACGTGCTTGATGTACTCGTTGAGCACGTCCTGCCGGGCCAGCGCCAGCTGCACGGGGACGAACTGGCGGTGCGGGTCGCGCTGGTAGGCGATGAAGAACAGCCCGGCGTCCAGGCGGCCCAGGCCGTCGGAGCCGTCCACGAAGTTGTAGCCGCGGCGGAGCAGGCGTGCCCCGCCGTGGCTGGACGGGTGGGCGAGCTTGACGTGCGCGATGTCGGCGATCAGGGGCTGGCCGTCGGGACCCTTCTTCGCGAAGTCGGGCTCGTCGAACTCCTTCGTCATGCCGTGGGCGGCGCCCTCGCCCTTGGTGCGGCCGAAGATCGCCTCCTGCTCGGTGAGCGAGGTGCGGTCCCAGGTCTCGATGTGCATCCTGATCTTGCGGGTGACCAGGTAGCTGCCGCCGGTCATCCAGGCGGCGCCGTCCTCCTCCGAGACCCACAGATGGTCGCGGAGCATGTCGGTGTCCTCCAGCTTCAGGTTGGCGGTGCCGTCCTTGAAGCCCATCAGGTTGCGCGGCGTGGCCTGGGCCCGCGAGGTCGAGGAGGTGCGGCCGAAACCCAGCTGGGAGTAGCGCACCGACACCTTGCCGAAGCCGATCCTGGCCAGGTTGCGGATCGCGTGCACGGCCACCTGCGGGTCGTGCGCGCACGCCTGCACGCACAGGTCGCCGCCGGAGATCTCCGGCAGCAGCGCCTCGCCGGGGAACTTGGGCAGCTCGGCCAGGGCCGCCGGCTTGCGGTCGGCCAGCCCGAACCGGCCGTCGAACAGGGACGGGCCGAAGCCGATCGTCAGGGTCAGCCCGGAGGCGGGCAGGCCCAGGGCCTCACCGGTGTCGTCCGGCGGGGCCTCGGGCACGCCGCCGACCGCGCCGAACGTCCCGGCGTCCTGGCCTTGGGTCATCCGGGCGGCCGCGGCCGTCCACTCCTGCAGCAGGTCCACGAGTTCGGCGCGGTCCTTCGTGGTGACGTCGAAGGCCACGAAATGCAGGCGGTCCTGGGCCGGGGTGACGATCCCGGCCTGGTGCTCGCCGTAGAACGGCACCGGGTCGGAGGCCGACCCGGTGCGCGCGGGGGTCGCCTCGTCCGGCAGGGACCGCACCGCCAGCGTGCCCGCCCCTGCGGCGGCCACCCCGGCCGCGCTGAGGCCGAACAGTTTCCGGCGGCTGATGCCCGGCATATCCGCTCCTAGTAGTCGTGCTGTCTTACTGTGCCACCACGGCGGCGATCTTGCTGACCGGCTCGGCCAGGGCGTTGATCGTGTCCGAGAGGACCTTCAGCTCATCCTTGCTCAGCTCGGTGTGGAGCTTCCAGCCGTCGCCCTTGCGGTGCGCCTCAAGGGCGGTCTCGGCGGCGGTGAACTTCTCGTCCAGGGTCTTGACCAGAGCCGCGTCCCGCGCCTCCAGCACCGGGCGTAGCGCCTGCACGGCGGCCTGCGAGCCCTCCAGGTTGGCCGCGAAGTCCCACAGGTCGGTGTGCGAGTAGCGGTCCTCCTCACCGGTGATCTTGCCGGTGGCCACCTCGTCCAGCAGCTCCTTCGCCCCGTTGCCCAGCTGCAGCGGCGACAACTTCTCCGCGTTCGCCTTCTCCACGATCAGCTTCACGTCGCTCATCAGCTGGTCGGCGATCGCCCCCGAGCCGCTGACGTCCTTGGTCACCCACAGGTCCTTCTCCAGCCGGTGGTAGCCGGTGAACTCCATGCCCTCCTCGATGACCTCCTCGCGGCCGTCGATCTTCGGGTCCAGGTCGCCGAAGATCTCCGCCACCGGCTCGATCCGCTCCCAGTAGGTCCGCGCCACCGGGAACAGCGCCTTGGCCTTCTCCTGGTCGCCCGCCTTGACCGCGTCCACGAACTCCTGCGTCTTGACCAGCAGCGCGTCGGTCTGGCTCCGCACGTAACGCTGGTAGCTGGCGGTGGCCTCGGCCAGCTGGGCGTCGTCGGTGAGCGGCTTGTGCTCGCCGGTCACCTTGAGCGGGCCGCGGATGCCCTTGCCGATCATGCCGGGCTTGCAGGCCGTCTCGTACGTCCCGGCCGGCAGCTCGATCACCAGGTCCCGGGTGAGGCCGGGGACGATGTTCTCCACCTCGCCCATGACCCGGTCGCCAGGGGCGTACACGTAGAACTCGGTGACCTTGCTGCCGCCGTTGGTGATCGAGAACGTCGCGGTGCCGGCCGCGACCTCGGCCGCGCCGACCTGGCAGGCGGTGTCGCTGGCGGCCACCGCCACCTTCCCGTTCCCGGCCGGGGCCGAGCCGCCCGCGGCGGGGGCGGCCGGCTCCGTGCCGCCGCAGGCGGTGAGGGTGGCCAGGGCGAGAGCGCCGAGGAGAAGGGCGTTGCGCATGGATGTACTCCCGTTACGAAATGGACTCGGCGAGCTTGGCCGGGGCGGCCGGGCGGAGGAAGAGGAACAGCACCGGCAGCACGTAGGCCACCCAGGCGGTCACCTCCAGCACGCTCGGCGTGGCGGTGATGTTGAACATGCCGCTGAGCAGGGCCGAATACCAGGCACTCGGGTCGAGCACGCCGCTGATGTCGAAGGCGAGGGTGCTGCGGCCCGGCAGGATCCCGGCCTCCTGGAGGTCGTGCACGCCGTACTTGAGGATGCCCCCGGCGACCAGGATGAGCAGCAGGCCGGTCCAGGTGAAGAACTTGGTGAGGTTGACGCGGATCGCGCTGGCGTACAGGCCCCAGCCGATGAGGATGGAGGTGAGCAGGCCGAGGCTGATCCCGATGAGCGGGGTGGCGGTGGTCGCGGCGCCCTGGGCCGAGGCGAAGAACAGCAGCGAGGTCTCCAGGCCCTCGCGGACCACCGCGAGGAACGCCATCACGGCGACCGCGACCGAGCCGACCTGGAGCGCCTCGCCCAGCTTGGCGCGCAGATCGGAGGCGATCTTGCGGGCCGCGCCGCGCATCCAGAAGATCATCCAGGTGACGAAGACGGTCGCCGCGATCGAGGCGACCGCCTCGAACAGCTCCTGCTGCTCGAAGGCCAGGTGGGCGGCGGTGAAGGAGAGCAGCGCGCCGAAGGCGACCGACAGCGCGACCGCGGCGGCGACGCCCGTCCAGACCAGGGACAGCCTGTCTCGCCGGTCGCTCTTGACGAGGAAGGCCACCAGGATGGAGACGACCAGGGTCGCCTCCAGCCCTTCCCGGAGCCCGATGAGGTAACTGGCGAACACGCGATCACTTCCACAAGGTGAGGCTTGCCTAATTTAGGCGAGCTTTACCTTACCCATACGAGCGGGCGGCCACGCCGGTGGGGGTGGGTCGTAATTCGTTTGATGCGCGCGGCTGGGGCCGCGTAACTTTGTTCGCGTCCCATCCCCGTTCCCGGGAGCTTCCATTGAGGTTCTGAGGTCGACGCCAGGTCTTGATCGCCGGCGTCCTCGCGTGTCCATGAACACGACCTCACAGGGACGGCTTCTCTTATGTTGGCAATTCATGATCTTTCTTTCGCGTGGGCGGATGGCACTCCGGTGTTCGACGGGGTGGAGCTCGCGTTCGGGCCGGGGCGTACCGGCCTGGTCGGGGTCAACGGATCCGGGAAATCCACGCTTTTGCGGGTGATGGCGGGCGAGCTGACGCCCGGCCGGGGGAGCGTGCGCGCGGGCGGGGTCATCGGGTATCTGCCGCAGAACCTGCCGCTCGGGGTGGCCAGGACGGTGTCCGACCTGCTCGGCATCACGGCGGCGCGCGAGGCGCTGCACGCGATCGAGCGGGGAGACGTCTCGGAGGCCAACTACGCGGCCGTCGTGTGGGACGTCGAGGAGCGGGCCCGCGCCGAGCTCGACCGGCTCGGGCTGCGCGACGTGGGGCTCGACCGTCAGGTCGCCGCGCTGTCGGGCGGGGAGACCGTGCTGGTCGGCCTGGCCGCGCGGTTCCTGCTGGAGCCGGATGTGCTGCTGCTGGACGAGCCCACCAACAACCTCGACCTGGCGGCGCGCCACCGCCTCTACGACGCGGTCCTGGCGTGGCACCGCACGCTCGTGGTCGTCAGCCACGACCGGACGCTGCTCGGGCTGGTCGACCAGATCGTCGAGCTGCCGTCCGCGCGGGTGTTCGGGGGGAATTTCGACGCGCAGGAGGAGATCCTGGCCGCGGAGCGGACCGTCGCCGAGCGGGCGGTGCGGACGGCCGAGGGGGACCTCAAGCGACAGCGGCGGGAGCTGGCCGAGGCGCGGGTCAAGCTCGACCGGCGCGCCAGGTACGGCAAGAAGATGAACGAGCAGAAGAACGAGCCGAAGATCGTCATGGGAAACCGGAAGCGGCAGGCCGAGGTGTCGGCGGGCAAACACCGCAACCTGCACGAGGAGAAGGTCGAGCAGGCCCGCGAACGCCTCACCGAGGCCGAGCAGGCCGTCCGCGACGACGCCGAGATCCGCGTCACCCTCCCCGCGACGACCGTCCCCACCGGGCGCATTGTCCTTTCTCTCCCGCTGTACGGCCTGACCGCAACAGACCACGATATTTCCGAAATTTCGGTCGATAGCATGACTTCGGGACTGGAGCTGAGCCACCTCATCGTCAAAGGCCCCGAACGAATCGCCCTGGTCGGCCCGAACGGCTCGGGAAAGACGACCCTGCTGGAGCGCATCGCGACCCACACCCGCGAGGGGGGATCCCCCGACGGCGTCTTCGTGCCGATGCGATATCTCCCGCAACGCCTGGACATCCTCGACGACGACCTGAGCGTGCTCGAGAACGTTTGCGCGGCCGCGCCGGAAACGTCGATAAACAACATCCGCGCCGGTCTGGCGCGATTCCTCTTTCGTGGCGCCCGCGTCGGCCAGCCCGTCGGCACCCTCTCCGGCGGCGAACGCTTCCGCGCCGTCCTGGCCGCGCTGCTGCTCGCCGAACCCCAGCTCCTGCTCATGGACGAGCCCACCAACAACCTCGACCTGGCCAGCGTGCGGCAACTCGCCCAGGCGCTGTCCGCCTACCGGGGCGCGCTGATCGTGGCCAGCCACGATCTTCCGTTCCTGGAGTCGATCAATCCGACTCGCCGAATTGACACTTCCGGACTTGACGGGAAACAGTTGGACAGGTGATCACTCCCCGGTTCCTCGCCGCCGCCGCGGCGGCGGTCACACTCAGCGCGTGCACCGCGGCCCCGGCCTCGCCGGGCGACCCCGGTTCCTCGGCTCCCGCCGCCGCCGGGTCACCCTCGCCGTCGGGCCTCAGCCCCGCCGCCTACCGCACCACCCTGGACTCGGCGGGCGGCCCGGTGGACACCGCGCTCAAGGACCTGGCCAAGGCCAAGACCCCGAAGACGCTGGGGGACCGGCTGACCCGGGCCGAGACGGCGGTCGGCGACGCCCTGACCCAGCTCGAACCGGTCCAGCCGCCCGCCGACATCACCACCGAGCACGCCGACTACCTGGCCGCGCTGCGCGGCATGGAGACCACCCTCGGCGACCTGCGCACCGGTGTGGACGAGCTGTCGCTGTGCACGGCCACGGCGGTGCTGGCCCGGTTAGGCAAGTCCGACGACTTCGCCGCGCTCAAGGAGGCGGGCGTCGACCTGGCCTCGCTCGGCGACTACCCGGGCGGCAAGGTCTCCGTCAAGCCGCCCAAGGAGGAGAACCGGCGGCAGGCCAACGGGAAGGTGCTGCGCTCGGCCGTACGCGGCGGGCGGAGCAAGCTGATCGTGAAGAACGGCGGCGCGCAGGACGCGGTGCTCACCATGATGCTCGGCAAGCGCAAGGCGGTGTCGGTCTACGTGCGCAAGAAGAGCCGGGCCACCGTGCCGAACATCAAGGACGGCAACTACCGGGTGTTCTTCGCGACCGGGGTCGACTACGACAGCAAGAAACGGCGGTTCAACCGGACTTGCGCCTTCGAGCGGTTCGACGACGCGGTGCGGTTCAAGACCACGTTCAGCGGCAGCACGATCCGCTGGAGCGACTGGACGCTCACCCTCAACAAGGTCACCGGCGGCAACGCGCCGTCGAGCCGGGTCGACCCGGACGACTTCCCGATCTAGAACATGACGAAGCCGCGGTCCCCACGGGACCGCGGCCTGGAAAGCTCAGCTGGAGAAGAGCGCGTTCACCCAGCTCTTGCGGTGGCCATGGTGGTAGCCGTGGCCGCCGTGGTGGCCGCCGCCCCAGGCCGGGCCGGGAGCGGGGGGCGGGGGAGCCGCGTACTGCTGCTGCGCCCACTGGTTCTCCATGCGGGAGAGCGTCTCCAGCTCGCCATAGTCGAGGAAGATTCCACGGCAGCTGTCGCACTGCTCGATGTGGACGCCGTTACGGTCAAAAGTCCGCATGTTCCCGCGGCACTTGGGGCACTGCATGAGCGTCATCTCCTTAAGAGGCGTTTAACCATTCACCCTACGACGGTGGCGGTGTGGCCAGGATCCTCTCGCAGGAGGAGATCAGAGCCTCCGCCGCCTCGTCAAGGGCGGTGTTGTCGCGGCGCGCGGTGGCCAATGCCGTGGCGGCCAGTTGGACCGTCAACGCGCGGGCCGGCCCGTCGAGTTCCCGCCACGGGTCGCCCGGCGAGACGGCGGTCCCCCCGGCGGCCAGGTAGGAGCCGAGGAACCGGTTCCATTCGTCCGGCGAGACGAGCCCGGACGCGAACCAGGCGGCCGGCCGGGCGAGATCCCAGGCGGGGTCGCCGTACCCGAGGTCGTCGGGGTCGATCAGCAGCCACGCGCCATCCAAGCGGATGAGCTGCCCCAGATGCCAGTCGCCATGCGTCAGCCCGCTGCCACGCTGCCGGAGATCCAGCGTCTGGTACGCCTTGCGGGGCAGGTCGCCGGGTTCGAGCTGGGCGACGGCCCGGGTGACCCGCGCCGGCCCGCCCATCGGGGGTAATCCGGCGGGCAGGGGCTGGGCGTGTAACCGCGCCAGCAGCCGCCCGCCCTCCTCCCACGGCGGCGTCTCGAGATCGTCGGGCGTGAGCGGCTCCCCGGCGGGCCAGATGGTGACAATCCGGTCTCCCACCCGGTCGGTCCCCAGCGGTTCCAGCAGCAGGCCGGGCAGCCGCACCTCCAGGCGGGCCTTCAGCTCGGCCTCATCGGTCCCGGCCGGGTGCGCCTTCACCACGACGTCGCCCACCCTGATCACCAGGACGCGGGTGTCCTTGAGCACGGTTGGGGGGCCTTCGCGGCCGGACAGCCGTACCAGCTGGGAGACCAGGTCGGGGGGCACCGACTCAATCTACCCGGCGGGCTCTAGGGTTGCCGTATGAGGATTGGATTCGCGGTGCCGGTGTCCGGGTCGTGGGCGACGCCCGGCAACATGGCGCGGGTGGCGACCCGGGCCGAGGAGCTGGGCTATGACGAGGTGTGGACGTTCCAGCGGCTGCTCTACCCGGTCGGGCATTCGATGGGGTCCAGCTACCGGAGCGTTCAGGACCCGATCGTCACCTTGTCGTACGTGGCGGGGGTCACCTCCCGCATCCAGCTCGGCGTGGCCGTCCTGAACCTGCCCTTCTACTCCCCGGCCATGCTGGCCAAGCAGCTCGCCACCCTGCAGATCGTCTCCGGCGGACGCCTGGACGTGGGGGTCGGCCTGGGCTGGGTGGAGGAGGAGTTCGCCGCCTCCGCGGTCCCGATGGAACGCCGCGGCAAGCGCGCCGAGGAGTATGTGCAGCTGCTCCGCAAGCTCTGGACCGAGGACCCGGTCGAGCACAAGGGCGAGTTCTACGCGCTGCCTCCGGTCCACCAGGACCCCAAGCCCGCGCCCGTGCCGCCGATCCTGATGGGCGGCGCGGCTCCGGTCGCCCTGCGCCGCGCGGGCCGCCTGGCCGACGGCTGGATCAGCTCCAGCCGGATGGACCTGTCCAAGATCCACGAGCAGATCTCCGTGGTGAAGGAGTCGGCCCGCGAGGCCGGGCGCGACCCCGGCGCGCTGCGTTTCATCTGCCGCGGTGTGACCCGCCCTGGATCCGACAGCTCCGCGCCGCTCGCCGGTTCGTACGAGAAGATCCGGCAAGACGTCGCGGCGCTGGCCGAGCAGGGGGTCACCGAGGTCTTCCACGACCTCAACTTCAACCCCGAGTTCGGCTCCGTCGACGCCGACCCCGCCGCGTCGATGCGCCGCGCCGAGGAGGCCCTGGAGGCCCTGAAGCCCTAGGGAGTCATCTCGTAGGCCTGCGCGATCAGTTCGTAGGACCGGATTCGCGTCTCCGTGCCGTGCACGGTCGTGGTGATCATCAGCTCGTCCGCGCCGGTGCGCTTGCGCAGCTCCTCCAGGCCGGTCCTGACCTGATCGCGGTCGCCGTAGACGACGTCGGCCAGCCGCCCGTACACGAACTCGGTCTCCGCCGCCGAATACGGATACGCGGCCGCCTCCTCCGGTGTCGGGAAGCGCCCTGGACTCCCGAGCCGCATCCGCAGGAACGCCAGCGCCCCCGCCATGGCCTGCCGTAGCGCCTCCTGCTCGCTCTCGGCCGCCAGCGCGGAGACCCCGATCATCGCGTACGGCTCCGCGAGCACCTCCGACGGACGGAACGAGGTGCGGTAGAGCTCCAGCGCCGGCTCGGTGCTGGCCGCGCTGAAGTGGTGCGCGAACGCGAACGGCAGCCCCAGCAGCCCGGCCAGTCGCGCGCTGAACCCGCTGGAACCCAGCAGCCAGATCGGAGGCCGGTCGTCCCCGCGCGGGATCGCCTGAACCCGGGGGTTGGCGCCGTCCAGGAACGCGGTCAGCGCGGCGACCTCCTGCGGGAACTCGTCCGGGTCGACGTTCGCGCTGCGGCGCAGCGCCTGCGCGGTGACCATGTCCGTCCCCGGCGCCCGGCCAAGACCGAGATCGATACGCCCGGGGTGCAACGCGTGCAACGTCCCGAACTGCTCGGCGATCACCAGCGGCGCGTGGTTGGGCAGCATCACCCCGCCGGACCCCAGCCGGATCGTGCGCGTGGACGCCGCCAGATGCGCGATGATCACGGCGGGGGAGGAGCTGGCCACCCCCGGCATGCCGTGATGCTCGGCCACCCAGATCCGGTGATATCCCCACTCCTCCGCCCGCTTCGCGAGCTCGGTCGCGCCGCGCAGCGCCTCGCCCGGGCTGCCGCCCTCCCCGACCGTGGCCAGCTCAAGCACCGACAGAGGAACTTCGGCCGCACCTCGCGCGACGCCGCGAATATTCTCCATGAACGCAGACAACCGGAGATGTGCTCCGGATATTTCTGGAATCATCCGCGCACCTGCGATGCTTGGACCATGACTGAGCGCAAGCCCATCGACTGCTGGCTGTCGGACATGGACGGCGTCCTGGTCCACGAGGGCAAGCCCGTGCCCGGCGCCGACGAGTTCATCCAGAAGCTGGGCGAGTCCGGCAAACGTTTCCTCGTCCTCACCAACAACTCCATCTACACCCCCCGCGACCTGTCCGTACGGCTCCGCGTGGCCGGCCTCAACGTGCCGCCGGAGGCGATCTGGACCTCCGCCATGGCCACCGCCGACTTCCTGTCCGCCCAGCGTCCCGAAGGCTCGGCGTACGTGATCGGGGAGTCGGGCCTGACCACCGCCCTGCACGAGGCCGGCTACATCCTCACCGACCTGGACCCCGACTACGTGGTCCTGGGCGAGACCCGCACCTACAGCTTCTCCCACATCACCCGCGCCATCCGCCTGATCGAGAACGGCGCCCGCTTCATCGCCACCAACCCCGACGCGGTCGGCCCCTCCCACGAGGGCAACCTGCCCGCCTGCGGCGCCGTGGCCGCCATGATCACCAAAGCCACCGGCGTCGAGCCGTACTTCGTGGGCAAGCCCAACCCGATGATGATGCGCAGCGCGCTCAACCGCATCGAGGGCCACAGCGAGAGCACCGCCATGATCGGCGACCGGATGGACACCGACATCGTCTGCGGCATGGAGGCCGGGCTGCACACCATCCTGGTCCTCACCGGCGTCACCCAGCGCGACCAGATCGACCGTTTCCCATTCCGCCCGTCCCAGATCGTCCCCTCGGTCGCGGATCTGATCGATCTTGTCGAGTAGCTGCCACGTCCTGTCAGCATCCCGTGCGAGGCTGACGGGATGAACCACCTCTACCTGGAGATCGGCCCCAAGAAGGTCTTCGCCTGCTCCATCGACTGGCCCGGCTGGTGCCGGATCGGCAGCTCCGAGGACCAGGCGATCGAGGCGTTCCTCACCTACGAACCCCGCTACCGCGTCATCGCCGACCGCGCGGGCCTCCCTTTCACCCCCGGCGACCCCGTGATCACCGAACATGTCAAAGGCGACACCACCACCGATTTCGGCGCCCCCGGCGCCATCCCGCCCAGCGACCACGCCCCCGTGACCGAAACGGAAGCCACCCGCGCCGCCGCCCTCCTCACCGCCGCCTGGGCCGAATTCGACGCCTACGCCACGGTGGCCCCCGAAGAACTCCGCAAGGGCCCCCGGGGCGGCGGCCGCGACCGCACCAAGATGATCGCCCACGTCACCGAGGCCGAACGCGCCTACGCCCGCAAGATCGGCCTCAAACACAAACCCCTGAAATCCCCTGAAGACCTGACCGCCATGCGCACCGCCATCACCGAAACCCTCGGCGCTCCTTCCCCCGGCGGCGCGGAACACGGCTGGCCCGCCCGCTACGCCACCCGCCGCATCATCTGGCACGTCCTGGACCACCTGTGGGAATTGCAGGACCGCTCAACCTGAGCGCTCAGTCGTCGAGGCGGCGAAGACGCTTAAGAGTGGAGCGGTGCTTCTTGGTGGCGAGACGGTGTTCGACCGCTCCTCTGGAGGGTTTGGTGGCGCGGCGCTTGCGGGGCGGGGGTGCGATGGCCTCCCGGAGGAGCTGCGCCAAGCGCATCTCCGCGGCTTCGCGGTTGCGGAGCTGGGAGCGGTATTCGGAGGCGGCGATGGTGATGGCGCCGTCGACGAGGCGGGGGGCCAGGCGGGTGAGGGCGCGGGCCTTCAGGGCCGGGGGCAGCGCGGTGGTGGCGGCCACGTCGAAGGTGAGCTCGGCGCGGCTGTCGGTGGTGTTGACGCCTTGACCGCCAGGTCCGGAGGAGCGGGAGAAGCGCCAGCTCAGTTCGGCTTCGGGGATGGTGACGGAAGCGGTGACGATGAGCGGTCCGGGCATGTGGCTCTCCTCCTCTCGGTGCTGCCAAGGGTATCTGGGGTGCATACCCACCGATCAATGGATTTATGGGGGACGATACGGTCCGTAGCCGCCTTGGTCGCGGTGCGATCACCGGCTCGCGCCTTCGGTGACATGCGTGTGAAGTGCAACCTTCGGGATGTGAGCCGGGCCTTCCCTAACTCGTCGTCACACGTTCGGCGGGCGTTCAATTACCGTGGGTAATCCGCATGTCTGTTCACTTATGGTTTTTTCGCAGGTCAGCGGGCTAACCCGTATTCGACAATCAGATGGGCTTTCCTGTTAGGGTGCAGGGAAAAGCGTCACGCAGAGTGTTCCTGTCCAGTGTGGCCGCCGGGGGGCTCCTTCTGACCGGAGCCGGATACGCGCCCACTCGATCCCTCCGTCAGGACCCGTTCGGGGTCGGTGTCGCCTCGGGTGATCCCTCCGCCGACGGATTCGTGCTCTGGACCCGGCTGGTGTTAGATCCCCTCGGGTTGAACGGCCGGGGTGGCATGCCGTCCCGGGACTACGACGTGCAGTGGCAGGTGGCCACGGACGAGCGGTTCGCGGACATCGTCCGTACCGGCACGGAGACGGCGTCGTGGCGGGCGGCGCACAGCGTGCACGTGGAGCTGAAGGGCCTTCAGGCGGGGCGGGAGTATTTCTACCGGTTCAAGGCGGACGGGCATGTGTCGCCGACCGGCAGGACGCGGACCTCGCCGCCGGGGTTGTCGGCCTTGTCGTTCGCGATCGCGGCGTGCGCGCACTACGAGCACGGCTACTACACGGCGTACAAGCGGCTCGCCGAGCAGGAGCCCGACCTGGTCGTGCATCTCGGCGACTACATGTACGAATACCAGCCCGACGGATACACCGCCCCCGGCGGAAACATCCGGCAGCACTCCGGCGGGCACAAGTGCGCCACCCTCGCCGACTACCGGATGCGGCACGCGCAGTACAAGAGCGACCCCGACCTGCAGGCCGCGCACGCCGTCGCCCCCTGGCTGGTCGCCTTCGACGACCACGAGATCGAGAACAACTGGGCGGGCCCCAAGTCGAGCACCGGCGCGCCCGCGTTCGAGCGCCGCCGCGCCAACGCCTTCCAGGCCTACTACGAGAACATGCCGCTGCGCCGCACCAGCATCCCGCACGGCGCCGCCATCAAGATCAACAGGCGGGTCACCTGGGGCGAGCTGGCCCAGTTCCACCTGCTCGACACCCGCCAGTTCCGCGACGACCAGGCCTGCGAGGACGGGGTGCGCGCGGGCTGCGACGACCGTCTCGCGGCGGACCGCACCCTGCTCGGCGAGGATCAGCACCGCTGGCTGCAGGACGGCCTGCGGGGCTCGCGGGCCCGCTGGAACCTGATCGGCCAGCAGATCATCATGGCCCAGAAGGACTTCAAGCTCGGCCCCGGCAGCGAGGTCAACCTCGACTCCTGGGACGGCTACGCCGCCGAGCGCGCCGCGCTGCTCAAGGGGCTGAAGGACGTCGCCAACCCGGTGGTGCTCACGGGTGACGCGCACATGCACCACGCCGCCGAGCTCTACGCCGACCCCGGCGACCCGGACACGAAGGCCGCCGTCGAGCTGGTCACCTCCTCGATCGCCAGCGACGGCGACGGCTACCGCGACACCGAGCGCACCGCCGCGACCCTCGCCGAGAATCCGCATATCTCCTACATCGACCAGCGGCGCGGCTACATCATGGCCAGGCTCACCCAGGACGCGCTCACCGCGGACTTCCGCACCCTCGACTACATCAGCCGCCGGGGCGCGCCCGCCCGCACCTCGGCCCGCTTCACGATCCCCTCCGGCGAGCGGAGCCTGGTGTGAAGACGCTGCTCGTCGCCACCCTGCTGGTTCCGGTCCTGCAGGGCACGGCCGCCGCCTGCCCGGGCGTCGCGGCCGACTACAACGGCGACGGCCGCCCCGACCTGGCGGTCGCCATGCCGTACGCGACGGTGGGCGGCCACGACCGCGCGGGCGCGGTCGCGCTGTTCACCGGCACGAGCGGCGGCTTCCGCAAGGGCCCGGTGATCTCCCAGGACAGCGACGGCATTCCCGGCGAAGCCGAACGCGGCGACTCGTTCGGCGCGGCTCTGGCCACCGGCGACTTCAACGGCGACGGCTGCGCCGACCTGGCCGTCGGCGCGTCGGAGGAGTTCGTCGGCCGCGAGCCGATCACCGGCGCGGACGGCCACGGCATGGTCCACCTGCTGTACGGCTCCCGCACGGGCCTCCACCACGCCAAGGTCCTCGACCTGCCGGAACACGACACCGACCGGTTCGGCGCCGCCCTCGCGGCGGGCGACCTGGACGGCGACGGCGACGACGAGCTCGCCATCGGCGCCCCCGGCTACGAGGGCGGCGGCGCGGTCGTGATCCACGGCGCCAAGATCAAAATGATCAAGAATTCCGGCACGTCGACCGACCAGTTCGGCGCCGCCCTCGCCACCGGCGACTTCGACGGCGACGGCACCGCCGACCTGGCCATCGGCGCGCCCGGCGACAACCTGGAGAAGAAGGCGGAAGGCACGGTCACCGTCGTCGAGAAGGGCCGCAGAACGCTCTACAGCCAGGACAGCCCCTGGGTGAAGGGCTTCGCGGAGAGCTGGGACCACTTCGGCTCCGCCCTGGCCGCCGCCGACTTCAACGGCGACGGCCGCGACGACCTGGCCATCGGCGTCCCCGGCGAGGGCCTGTCGGTCTACCCGCGCGCCATGGAGTACGGCGAGGGAACCGTGCACGTGATCTACGGCTCCAGCGGCGGCCTCAAGACCTCCACCACCGAAGGCTGGACCCAGAACAGCCTGGCCGGCATCCCCCGCATGTACGACAGATTCGGCTCCTCCCTGGCGGCCGGCGACCTCAACGGCGACGGCGACGCGGAACTGGCCGTGGGCATCCCCGGCGAGAACGCCGTGCAGGTCCTGGCGGGCACCAAGTCCGGCGGCCTCACCAAGAACCACAACCTCCTCATCCCGGGCCCTGAGGGCGGCGAGTTCGGCGCGGCCCTCACCATCGTCGGCGGCAACCTGATCGTCGGCGCCCCCATGCTCGGCGAGATCACCCTCTTCCGCGGCCACCGCAAGATCGGCTCCTACCCGGGCGTCACCACGAAGGGCGTGCGGCTGGGCAAGGGCCCCGGCCTGTACGGCTACAGCCTGATCTGAACCGCCACGAACGAGATGAGCGCCGACAGCGCCATCATGCCCGCGCAGATGAACATCGCCAGCTGGAACCCGGCCGACAGCACGGCCGGGTTGTCGTAGGCCTCCCCGGTGAGCCCCACGATCGGCGGGATCGCCGCCACCGCCAGCAGGCTCCCGGTGCGCGCGACCGCGTTGTTGATGCCGCTGGCGATGCCCGCGTGCCGCTCGTCCGCACTGGCCAGCACCGTCGCGGTGAGCGGCGCGACGGCCGCCGACAGCCCGAGCCCGAACACCGTGGCGGCGGGCAGCACCCCCGTCAGGTAACTCGTCCCCGCCCCGATCCGGCTCATCATCAGGAACCCGAGCCCGCACAGGAGGATCCCGGCCGTCATCGGGATCTTCGGCCCGATCCGCCGGGCCACCTCACCGGCCCGGGGGGAGAGCAGGAGCATGAGGATCGTCACCGGCAGCATGGCCGAACCGGCCGTGATCGGCGTGAACCCCGACGACACCTGAAGTTGCAGGACCAGCAGGAAGAACACGGCGCCCATCGCCGCGTACATGAACAGGGTGACGATGTTCACCGACGTGAACGTGCGCGAGGTGAAGATGTCCACCGGGATGAGCGGATTCCGCCGGGAACGCTCGACCAGCACGAACACCACCAGCAGCGCGAATCCCCCGATCATCGGCAGGATGAGCTCCTCGATCAGGCCGTAGGTGAGCCCGGCCAGCGCCAGCGCCGCCAGCGCGGACCCGAGCAGGTCGAAGTCGCCCGACGTGCTCTCGTCCCTGCTCTCCGGCACGTGCCGCATCGCCACCGCGATCACCAGCGCCGCCAGCGGGAGGTTGATCAGGAACACCCAGCGCCAGCCGGCCGCCTCCACGATCCACCCGCCCAGCAGCGGCCCGATCGCCGCGGCCATGCCGCCGAGCCCCGACCACAGGCCGATCGCCCGGGGCCGGTCCACCCGGGCGAAACTCGACTGGATGATCGCCAGCGATCCCGGCGTGAGCAGCGCGCCGCCGACGCCCTGCAGCGCGCGGGCGAGGATCAGGACCTCGATGTTGGGGGCGATCCCGCACAACGCCGACGCCACCGCGAACCAGACCACCCCGATGAGGAAGACCTTGCGCCGCCCGTACCGGTCGCCGAGGGAGCCGCCCAGCAGGATGAGCCCGGCCAGCGTCAGCGTGTACGCGTTGATCGTCCACTGCAGCCCGGCCACGTCGGCCGCGAGGTCGGTGCCGAGCACGCGCAGGGCCACGTTGACCACGGTGCCGTCCAGCATCACGATCCCCGACCCGAGCACGGTCGTGAACACGATCCACCGGCCTGCGCCGGACTTCAGCTGAACGGAATCCATGGGGGTGTGGTACCTGCCGATCAGGAGAGCGCGCGGAGGATGAAGCCGGTGACGAACTCCGCCGCCTCGTCGACCGTGACCGAGCCGTCCATCAGCGGAAGGCGTTCCGCGCCCAGGATGGCCAGCACGATCCGGGCTGTCGCGGTCACATCGGAGGTCTGGAACTCGCCCGAGTCCACGCCGCTCTGGATGATCTCGCAGAGGATGCGCTGCATGGGCGCGACGTGCGCGGCCAGCTGCTGGTAGGCGTCCGGGCCGAGGGTGGCCGACAGGTCGGCCGCGCCGGGATGCGGGTGCGCCATCAGCCCGGTGAGCTGGAGCCGGATGAACGCGCCCAGCCGCACCGAGGGGGAGGCCCCCGCCGGGAGGTCGCGGGCGTAGCTCTCCACGAAATACTGGGTGACCCGCTCGGTGAAGCTCAGCAGCAGCGACGCCTTGTCCGGGAAGTAGTTGTAGAGCACCGTGCGGGTGATGCCCGCCTCGGCCGCCACGTCCGTCATCGAGATCGCGTCGATGCCCTGGCGGCGGGACAGCCGCGCCACCGCCTCCAGGACGCGCTCCTGGGTCTGGGCGCGGTGCTCGCCGATCGTCGCGGCCGAGATCCGGGGCACGTCAGGCCGCTGCCCGGGCGAGCCGGCCGAGGTCGCCGAGGACCTCGGTGTTGAGCTGGTAGGCGAGCTTGGTCTCCCGGATGATCCGCTGCCGCTCGGCCTCGTCGAGGTCGAGCGCGTCCAGGCGGCGGCGGTACTCGTCCTTGAAGCGGGGCAGGCTGCCGATGTCGAAGTAGTAGAAGTCCACGCCGCCGCCCCTCTCGTACCCGTAGATCTTCTGCAGTTCCATCCGGATGAACTGGCCTCCGGACAGGTCGCCGAGGTAACGAGTGTAGTGGTGGGCGATATATCCGCCAGGCCAGTCGGCGACCTGGTCGATCCGGGCGACCAGCGTCCTGGTCGGCTTGCTGGGCTGGATCCTGTCCGCCCAGCCGGGGCCGAAGATCGTGGTCAGGTCGCGGATCAGGGCCTGCTCCCGGTAGAGCTCGGGGAAGACGAAGGCGCCCGCGACCGGGTGGCCGGCGAGCGCCTTCGACGCTCCGTCCAGGGCCAGGTAGGCGAAGTAGTGCTGCGCCACCATCTCGCCGTACGCCTCCCGGCTGAGCCGCCCGGCCATCAGGCTCTTCAGATAGCCGTCATCCTCGGCGGACTCGTGATCGCTCCAGGTCGCGGCCCGCAAGACCTCGGAAAAGCCCATCTGTTCTCCTTTAATGGTCGTTCATGACGAAGTGTCACAAAAACAGATGAGCGCCGTCAACGGTTTGACGACAGTGTGTCATGAACCCGGCCGGACCAAGCCGATCTCGTACGTGAGACCCGCGCTCCGGGCATTTGGCCGCCAGCTCCGCCAGCCGCTCCAGGCCGGGCTGCGGCGCGGTGGCGAACCCGCCGCCCTCGTCCCTGAGCACGCCCAGCACCCGCCGCATCTCCTGGAGCGCCTCCAGCGACAGCTCACCCCAGAGGTGCTGATTACACGATTACGCTCGCTCACAGCGAACACGCGCAGATGTGGGAACACGAGTGCACTCCTGTTAGTTGAGCGTGCATAACTCAACCTTTGGGAGTACGCATGACTGAGATCCTTCCGGTCCTGCCGCTGGACGACGAGGTCGTCCTGCCCGGCATGGTCGTCCCCCTCGATCTGTCCGACTCCGAGGTGCGCGCGGCGATCGAGGCGGCCCAGGCCACCGGCGCCAAGAAGCCGCATGTCCTGCTGGTGCCGCGGATCGACGGCCACTACGGGGCCGTGGGCGTGACCGCGGTCGTGGAGCAGGTCGGGCGGCTGCCCGGGGGCGAGCCCGCCGCCGTCGTGCGCGGAGTGAACCGGGCCAGGGTCGGCACCGGCACCACCGGCCCCGGCGCGGCGCTCTGGGTGCAGGCCACGGTCGTCGAGCGCGTCGAGACTCCGGCCGAGGCCCTGATGAAGGAATACAAGGCGCTCACCATCACCATCCTGCAGAAGCGCGGCGCCTGGCAGGTCGTGGACGCGGTGAACGCGATCAAGGACGCGTCCGAGCTGGCCGACAGCTCCGGCTACGCGCCCTGGCTGTCGACCGCGCAGAAGCTGCTGCTGCTGGAGACCGCCGACCCGGCCGAGCGGCTGGAGAAGCTGGTCGGCTGGGCCCGCGACCACCTGGCCGAGGTGGACGTGGCCGAGACGATCCGCAAGGACGTGCAGGAGGGCATGGAGAAGCAGCAGCGCGAGTTCCTGCTCCGCCAGCAGCTGGCCGCCGTCCGCAAGGAGCTGGCCGAGCTCAACGGCGACCCGGAGACCGAGGAGCAGGACTACCGCGCCCGGGTCGAGGCCGCCGACCTGCCGGGGAAGGTGCGCGACGCCGCCCTCAAGGAGGTCGACAAACTGGAGCGCACCTCCGACCAGTCTCCCGAGACCGGCTGGATCAGGACCTGGCTGGACACCATCCTCGACATGCCCTGGAACACCAGGACCGAGGACGAGTACGACATCGCGGGCGCGCGGGCGGTGCTGGACGCCGACCACACCGGCCTGGAGGACGTGAAGGACCGGATCATCGAGTATCTGGCCGTCCGCAAGCGCCGCGCCGACCAGGGCCTGGGCGTCGTGGGCGGGCGCCGCAGCGGCGCCGTGCTGGCGTTGGCCGGGCCTCCCGGCGTGGGCAAGACCTCGCTCGGCGAGTCGGTGGCCCGCGCGATGGGCCGCAAGTTCGTCCGGGTCTCCCTCGGCGGCATCCGCGACGAGGCCGAGGTCCGCGGCCACCGGCGCACCTACGTGGGCGCGCTGCCCGGCCGCGTCGTCCGGGCCATCCGCGACGCCGGGTCGATGAACCCGGTCGTGCTGCTCGACGAGATCGACAAGGTGGGCGCCGACTACCGGGGCGACCCGACCGCCGCCCTGCTCGAAGTGCTCGACCCCGCCCAGAACCACACCTTCAGGGACCACTACCTGGAGGTCGAGCTGGACCTGTCCGACGTGCTCTTCCTGGCCACCGCCAACGCGCTTGAGCAGGTGCCCGGCCCGCTGCTGGACCGCATGGAGATCGTCACCCTGGACGGATACACCGAGGACGAGAAGGTCGTCATCGCCCGCGAGCACCTGCTGCCGCGCCAGCTCGACAAGGCCGGGCTGACCGCCGCCGACGTGGTCGTCGACGACGAGGCGCTGCGCAAGCTGGCCGGGGAGTACACCCGCGAGGCGGGCGTGCGCTCCCTGGAGCGGTCGATCGCCCGCATCCTGCGCAAGGTCACGGCCGGTCTCGCGCTCGGCACCAGGACCCTGCCCGTGCGGGTCACCGACCTGGTCGACTACCTCGGCCGGCCGCGGCACGTCCCCGAGTCCGCGCTCCCCGAATCCCGGCAGCGTACGGCGGTGCCCGGCGTCGCCACCGGCCTCGCGGTCACCGGCGCGGGCGGCGACGTGCTCTACGTGGAGGCGTCCCTGGCCGACCCGGAGACCGGCACCACCGGCGTCACCCTCACCGGCCAGCTCGGCGACGTGATGAAGGAGTCGGCCCAGATCGCGCTCTCCTACCTGCGCTCCCGCGGCGTGGAACTGGAACTCCCGGTCGGCTCGCTCAAGGACCGTTCGGTCCACATCCACGTCCCCGCCGGCGCGGTCCCCAAGGACGGTCCCTCGGCCGGCGTCACCATGACGACCGCACTGGCGTCCCTCCTGTCCGGCCGCCCCGTCCGCGGCGACGTGGCCATGACCGGCGAGGTCTCCCTCACCGGCCGCGTCCTCCCGATCGGCGGCGTCAAGCAGAAACTCCTCGCCGCCCACCGCGCGGGCGTCACCACCGTCCTCATCCCCGCCCGCAACGAGCCCGACCTCGACGACGTCCCCGCCGACGTCCTGGCCGACCTCACCGTCCACCCCGTCAGCGACGTCCGCGAGGTCCTCAACCTGGCCCTCACCCCCGCCACCGTCACCCAACCGGCCGCCGCCTGACCCTGCTGGTACGGCTCCCGCGAACACGCTTCGCGGGAGCCGTGAGCCCTATCGGAAGGGTTAGAGGGGCGTTTCCTGGGGTGAGTCGGGTGTGTCAGGGGGTGTGAGCGGCCCTCCTGGGGGACTGGGGTCGGGTCCCGAAAGGAGGGCCCGAATGCGATTCGCAATCCGAGTCGTGGCTGGAATCGGCTCCGCCGCGCTGTTGGCGGTCGCCGCTCCGGTGGCGTCCGCGCAGGCGGCCGAGGCCGTGGCAGCCCCCACGGCGTGGGGTCCGTACGCGTCGAGTGACGGTAAGGCGCAAGCCTCCGGAACCGTGACCGTGACGGAGAAGGTGAAGAAGGTCGGCTACTGGAAACGGTGGTGGACCTGGGGGAAGAAGTGTTCCTGGCGTGATGGTGAGAGGGTCTGCAAGAAGGTCAAGGTGTGGCACAAGAAGTGGGCGCACAAGCGGGTCCGCTTCGAGGTGTTCACCGTGGACTCGACGCTGGTGAACCACAAGAGCCACGCGCGTAAGTTCCGGTGCGCGTGGGAGACCTTCCGCGTGGTGAAGAAGAACGGAGACCGCGTCCTGCGCAGCGCGAAGGCCTGCGGCGGCTCCGCGAAGCTGTCCTTCACCGTTGTGAACGCCGACCGGATCTGGGTCGACGTCTCGCGCGGCACATTCAGCGAACCGAAGGGTAAACACTCCGGCTGGAAGGCCGTCCATCCGGCGGTCTGACCCGGGCGGAATCGGAGGCCGCGCCCCCTGAGCGCTCAGGGGGCGCGGCCTTCGCTTGATCACCCTTCGGAGTTTCCTGTGATCAGGGGCCTGAGCAGGTGGTTAAAGCGCCTTGAAAGCGGCCGTTAACTGCCTGCGCCTATTCATTAGGCGTCAGAAATCCTTCCCGAGAGGACCCGCAATGCGATTCATCAAGAAGTTCG
This sequence comes from Acrocarpospora sp. B8E8, assembly GCF_039871605.1. NCBI lineage: Bacteria > Bacillati > Actinomycetota > Actinomycetes > Streptosporangiales > Streptosporangiaceae > Acrocarpospora > Acrocarpospora sp. B8E8. The sequence continues at coordinate 151,398 of NZ_JBDPLV010000017.1, forward strand.
CGGTGAGCGCGGTCGCAGCCGCTGCGCTCATCGGGGGCGCGCTGCTTTCGCCGGCTTCGGCGAACGCGGCCGTGCCCTACTTCGACGGCCCCTGGGGCCCCTACTTCTCCTCCGACAACAAGGCTGAGGCCAGCGGCTTCGTTTCGGTCGAGAAGCACAAGACCAAGAAGTGGTACTGGGACAAGAAGAAGGTCCTGGTCAAGGACTGCTACTGGAAGCACGGCGAGAAGAAGTGCGACTGGAAGTACGTCTGGAAGAAGTTCAAGGCCTGGAAGTGGGTGGACGAGTACAAGTTCACCGTGAAGGGCAAGCTCGTCAACCACGCCTGGGACGACCACCACAAGAAGTACCGCTGCGCGTGGGCGACCTTCAAGATCGAGCCGTTCTCCGGCCCGACCTACTTCAAGAGGTTCAAGAACTGCCACGAGGACCCGAAGCACTTCTGGTTCAGCGGTAAGAACGCCGAGCACATCTCGGTCAAGGTTTCCCGCGGCGACCACTGGGGCCCGAAGGGCTTCTTCGGTCCCTGGGGCACCGTGTACGACCACGTCTGATCCCCTCGTCAGGCCATGTGACAAGCAGTGAAGACGGCTCGCGCTCCCTCTCCCGCGCGGGCCGTATCGCCCACTACAAGTGCCGTTCACTGGGTTTCAGTGTTTCTCAGTGATCCGTCCATTACTGGGCGGAGGTCCCCGTCTGATCTGGGCCGTGCCCGGTGCGGGGTAGACGTTTCACAGCCACCAGCCCCGGCAGGCGGGGTCTTATGGTCGGCTCCACGTCCGTTTGGCGTCTCCGGGCCACTCCCGGCGACGGTGTGCTCGACGGTCTGCTTCACCAAGGAAGCCAGATTGAGCGCCGCGTTCACGTCCCGGTCCAGGACCAAGCCGCAGGCGGCGCAGGCGAAGGCGCGTTCGGAGAGGGCGAGTTTGGCTTTCACCGCGCCGCACCCGGAACACGTCTTGCTGGAGGCGAACCAGCGGCCTGCCACCATCAGTCGGCCACCGCCCCACTCGGTCTTGTAGGCGAGTTGGCGGCGGATCTCGCCGAACCCGGCGTCGGAGATCGCGCGGGCCAGCCGCCGGTTCTTCACCATCCCGGCGATGTGGAGGTCTTCGACCACGAGAGTGCCGTACTCGCCCGCCAGCGTCGTGGTGAGTTTGTGGATGGCATCGCGGCGCAGTGTGGCCACCCGGTGATGGATCCGGTTGCGGGCGGCATTGGCCCTTTGCCATCGGCCGGACGGCTGCTGCCCGCTGCGCCGGTCGGGGCCTTGTTTGCGGGAGACCGCGCGGGACAGGCGGCGGAGTTTTCGGGATGCGGCGGCTAGGTGTCTGGGGTTGGCGGTGGGCGGGCGGCCGTCGGAGTAGACGGCCAGGGTCTTGACGCCCAAGTCCACCCCGACCACGGCCTCTGGTCGCGCGGGGATTACCTCGGCGCGTTCGACTTGGACGGAGAAGGACACCAGCCAGCGCCCGGCTTCTAGGCGGACGGTGGCCGAGCGGATCCGCGCGGTGCCCGCCTCGATCCGGCGGGCCAGCTTACGGGTGGACTCGTGGGTTTTGATCCGGCCCAGCAGTGGCAGCACCACGTGGGTGCGGCCGTGCAGGCGGATCGTTCCGGTGGTGAAGCGCACCGACATGGCCTTCTTGCGTTTGGACCGGAATCGGGGGAAGCCCACCTTCGGGCCCTTACGAGTGCCTTTGCGGGACTCGTTCCAGTTCGTCAACGCGGTGGCGAGCCGGTCCAGGCCGCAGGCGTAGGCCTCTTTGGAGTTCTCCGCCCACCACGGCGCGACCTGCTGTTTGGCCCCGTTCCAGGCTTTGCGCAGCGAGAACATCGACCAGGACAGCGGCGGGGTCAGCTGGGCGTCAGGGATGCCGTAGGAGCGTTCGGCCTCGCGCTGGCTCAGGTTGGCTTTGACCCGCGCCAGGCCCCAGTTGAAGGCCAGGCGGGCGGCGCCGCAGTGGGAGCGGAGCGCGCGTTCCTGGCGTGGGGTGGGGTCGAGTGCGTATCGGTAGGCGTGGACGACCCGCATTAACCCTCCCCGGCCATGGCAAACCTATGTAAACCCATGGTGAACAAGTGACTACAGTCTATCAGGGTGGTCTGACCGGCGGCCATCCGAGCAAGAACAGGCGTGCGCCCGTCTGGGATCACTTGGCGCATCCTCGACGACCGGTCCAAACGATCCGAGGGGTTCCCGCAACCCATCAAGGTTGGCGTAGCCGTGCTGCGGCCCACCGACCGACTCACGCCTGGCGAGCCGGTCACCCCCACCAGGCCCAGGAAACCGAAAACGGACTGATAACCGCTGAGGTGCCGCGCAGCAGTTCGTACCCCAGGAGCGTGGACTTCCGGGCCGAGCTGCCGCGCCACCCGACGGGCAAACTTTTCAAGCGGATTCTTCGCGCCGAGTACTGGCCACCCGAACAGCGCGGATAAGGATTCTGTACGGCTTTCGCGAGGTCAGCGGGTTGATCGCTTAGCCGGGCCTTATCGCGGCTTTGTCATCGTAGAGGAGTACCGGCGGACAGCCGGGGGCTTCTGTAAGGGGATGGCACACACATGAACGCTGACGAGCCGCGCGAGCAGACTCCGGGTTCTCCGGCGAACGCTGCGCACGAGACCGGAACCCCGGACGACCCGGGAGCTACCGGGCAGACCGAGGTCCTGAACACGCAGGGGTGGAGTCAGTTCGGGGACCGTCCTCCGGCGACCGGGGAGTTCCGCTCCGGCAACACCGCCGTCTTCACGGTCCCGCCCCCTCCGCCGCCCCCACCCGCAGGGGCCGCGGACAAACCATCCGGAAGCGGGATCAAGAAGGGCGCCGCGGTCCTCGCACTCGCCGCCATGGCACTGGGCGGCGGGGTCGCGGGGGCCCTCGTCACCAACGCCATCTCCGGCCCGCAGACCGTGATCTCCAGCCCCGTGGTCAACTCGGGCTCGTCCACCGGGACCACGATCGCCGACGTCGCCCGCCGGGTGCAGCCCTCGGTCGTGATGATCACCGTCACCTCGCAGACGGGCGGCGGCGAGGGATCCGGCGTCATCCTCTCCGACGACGGGCTCATCCTCACCAACAACCACGTCGTCACGGGCGCGGGCGACAACGCCCAGCTCAGCGTCAAGTTCAGCGACGGCCGCACCGCACAGGCGACCCTGGTCGGCACCGACCCGACCACCGACATCGCGGTCATCCGCGCCCAGGACGTGTCCGGCCTCACCAAGGCCTCCCTCGGCGACAGCGACCGCCTCCAGGTCGGCGACTCGGTGCTGGCGATCGGCAGCCCGCTCGGCCTGGAAGGCTCGGTCACCGCGGGCATCATCAGCGCCCTCGACCGTACGGTCACCTCCGGTGGCGGCCAGCCCGAGCAGCAGATGCCGCCCGGATGGGGCCAGCTCCAGCGCTCCCAGGAGGAGCCGACCACCATCGGCGGCATGATCCAGACCGACGCCGCGATCAACCCCGGCAACTCGGGCGGCGCCCTGGTCAACGCCGCCGGCCAGGTCATCGGCGTCAACACCGCGATCGCCACCTCCGGCGGCAACGGCAACATCGGCGTCGGCTTCGCCATCCCGATCACCACCGCCAAGCAGGTCGCCGAACAACTGATCAACACCGGCAAGGCCGTCCACGTCTACCTGGGCGTCAGCGTCAGCGACGCCACCGGCGACACCCCCGGCGCCCTCGTCGGCCCCGTCACCCCCGACAGCCCCGCCGCCAAGGCCGGCCTCCAGCAGGGCGACATCATCACCAAGATCGACGACACCCCCATCGACGCCGGCGAAACCGTCGTCGGCATCATCCGCGGCCACCAGCCCGGCGACAAAATCACCCTCACCTACATCCGCAACGGCCAGCCCACCACGGTCACCGTCTCCCTAGAGGAAAAGACCGCCACCAACTGACCCCAACCCAGATCGGCCGCGCCACTCGGGAGGCGCGGCCGATCCGCGTTCCCGCTGTCGTGGCGTACACGACAAGCTGCCCAGCATGAAGGGGAATTACGGCGGAGAAGGCCGGAATCATACGGGATAACGCACCCGTGATCCGCGGCGTGAAGGCGCTTGATCACGACGTCTCGTCCCATCGGTGGCCTAAAACGGAAATAGCAGCATATTTGGCACTTCGTGCTGAAGCTCGCAGGAAGAAATAGCGGGGTCTGCCGTGGCAGGCGGTGCTTATTCTTCGCCCGGGCGTGGAAGTGGCGGTGATAAGGCGCCTCCGAAGGGAGCGGGGGAGTCACTTCTGGGTATGCCTTTGGATATGAGGCATCTGCTGTCCTGGAGCGTGTGCGCGACAAGTGCCGACTGCATAGGGGTGGCGTGGCAGCCTTACGGGCGTTGCCTGTGTCATCTGGACGCCGATGAGCTGGGGGAGTGCCTCCAGCGTCTCTTTCCCGGGCAGGCGGTGGACCTGCGCGGCACCGTGATCACCGGCGAGTTGCTCGCCCGGATCCTGGCCGCCACCCGCAATACGATCGGCCGGGCCAGATTCGACCAGGCCAGATTCCTGTCCGCCGTCCGCTTCGGCGACGCCACGTTCACCGGCGACGCCTCCTTCGACGGCGCCCGCTTCGACGGCCTCGCCTCGTTCTTCGGCACCAGCTTCGGCGGCAACGCCAGCTTCCACCGGGTCCGCTTCGCCCGCGAATTCTCCCTGTATGGCTCCCGCGTGCGCGGCCACCTCTCGCTCGACGAGGCGGTGGTCACCAGCGACGCGCTGTTCGGCGAGGCGTGCCTGGGCTCGGCGTCGTTCCGCAGAGCCGAGTTCCACGGGTTCGCGTCATTCGACCGGACCCGTTTCCATGGGGACGCCACCTTCCGGGGCGCGCGCTTCTGGCGGGCGGTGTCGTTCCGGCGGACCGGGTTCGACGGCTCGTCCGGGTTCGAGTCGGTGCGATTCGTCGGGAAGGCGTTCCTGGCGCCGTCGGCGGTGGCCAGGCGGCTGGTGCTGACCGAGGCGCGGGCGCAGGGCGCGGTGGAGATCGACGCGAGCGGCTGCCCGGTGGTGCTGGACGGGGCCCGGGTGCTGGGGCGGCTGGTGGTCCGGCTCGGTGACGCGGACCTGGATCTGCGCGGCCTGGTCAGCCGGGGGACGTCCAGCGTGACCCGGCGCGGCGGGGAGATCCGGGTGGTGTCGGTGGACCGGCTGGACGCCGAGGAGCTGACCATCGACGGCGCCGACCTGAGCGGCTGCCACCTGCCGGGGGTGGTCGGGCCCGAGCGGCTGCGGCTGCGGGACTGCGTGTTCGCGAGCACGCCGCGCGGCGGCCACCAGCTGCGGCTCAGCTGGCCGCCCCGCTGGCCCTTTCGTCGCGAGGACCGCGAGAAAGGGACGTCGCGGTTACGAATGATCAAGGTCACCTGGTTCGGGCTGGTGGCCGTGGTGACGGTGGCCGCGCTGGTGCTGTCGGCCACGCCGCAGCCGAGCTCGCGCCGCCCGATCGGGCACCGGCCCACCGTGCCGCCGGTGGCCACCCAGCACGACGGGCTGCACGGCTGAGCATGAGGGTTCCCCGAGGCCGGGGTCAGGGTTCACCCTGATGCCGCCCGGCCGCGGGAACGCGTAGCCTGTCAGGCGACCATGGAGACTTTAACCGCCGCAGAGACCGTCGAGGGGTATGTCGCCCGGCTGGGCCGTACCCTGCACGGGCCTGGGCGGTTGAAGCGGGACCTGCTCGCGGAGGCGCGCGACGGCCTGCTCGACGCCGCCGAGGCCTACCAGGCCGGCGGGCTCGACCGGGAGCGCGCCGAGCGGCTCGCGGTCGAGGAGTTCGGGCCGATCGACGTGATCGCGCCTGGCTATCAGGAGGAGCTCACCGCCGGCCAGGGCCGCAGGACGGCGGCGGTGCTGTTCATCACCGTGCCGCTCACCGCGCTCATGTGGTCGCTGATCTGGCAGGTCTTCCCGGCGGCCGCGACGGCGGCCAAGCCCGGCTGGTTCGGCGGGGTCGCGGTCACCGTCGACTACCTGCAGTTCGGCACCGGGATCCTGAGCGGCCTCGTCCTGTACGGCTTGCGCCGCGGCCGCCGCCCGCGCGTGCTGACCCGCTCGCTCGGGCTGCTCGTGATCGGGCAGATGCCGGTGCTGGCCGTGCTGTGCGGAGGGCTGATCTGGGGTTCGCAGCACGCGGTGAACATGGCGGCGTACCCGCCTGGAACGGTGGCGACCTTACTCAGCGTGGCGCTGTGGGGGTGGCAGCTGTGGTGCGCGGCGCGCTGCCTGAGTGTCAGCTCGAAGGTTCGCGCGAGGGATTGAGCACGCTGCCGATCACGCTGGTGAAGGAGGTCCAGGCGGACCTCTCGCCCGCCAGTTCGGCGCGGCCCGCGCCGGTCAGGCGGTAGGTGCGGCGTCTGCGGCCGCCGACGGTGGCCCACTCGCTGGCCAGGTAGCCCGCGCGCTCCAACCGGCGCAGGGCGGGATAGATCGTTCCGGTGGGCAGGTCGAGCACGCCGCCGCTGCGGTCACGCAGCGCCTCGATGATCGCGTAGCCGTGCTGCGGCTCGTGTTCGAGCACCGAGAGGAGCAGGGCGTCCAGATGCCCGCGGAGCGCGTCGGCGTTCACGCCTTTACCTTATCCGGATTCGTCATGTAGCCAGTCTACATGTAGGCTCCCTATATGTAGCCACACATAAGGAGCCTCATGGACGTTCTTGACCTGGCCCGGCTGCAGTTCGCCGTGACAGGAAGCCTGCACTTCCTGTTCGTGGCGCTGACGCTCGGCCTGGCCCCCCTCGTTGCGATCATGAACACCCGCTACGTGCGCACCGGCAACCCCGAACACGAGCGGATGACCCGGTTCTGGGGTCAGATCTATGTCACCAACTACGCGCTCGGCATCGTCACCGGCCTGGTGATGGAGTTCCAGTTCGGGATGAGCTGGAGCGGGCTGTCGCATTACGCGGGCGACGTGTTCGGCGCGCCGCTGGCCATCGAGACGCTGGTCGCGTTCTTCCTTGAGTCGACCTTCCTGGGGCTGTGGATCTTCGGATGGCACCGGCTGCCGAAACGGCTCCATCTGGCCTGCATCTGGCTGGTGGCGCTGACCGCGTACGCGTCGGCGTTCTGGATCATGGTGGCCAACTCCTTCCTGCAGAACCCCGCCGGGGCGACCGTTCAGGGCGACCGGCTGGCGCTCACCGACTTCGGGGCGTTGCTCGGCAATCCGACGCTGGTGATGGCGCTGCCGCACGTGCTCGCCGCCGGGCTGCTGACCGCGGGGTGCGTGGTGATGGGGGCGAGTGCGTACCAGCTGTTCCGGCGGACCGCGGAACGGGCGTTCTTCACGACCTCGCTGCGGATCGGCGTGGTGACGGCCTTCGTGGGCGGGTTCCTCACGGTCGGCTTCGGATACGCCCAGTTCGAGTTCGTCAAGCCGGTTCAGCCGGACAAATGGTCTGCGAACGCGCTCGCCGGAATCGGGCTCGGCAGCATGCAGACGATCGGCGAGACGCTGCAGCTGATCACCTTTCTGCTGCTGGTGTGCGTCAAGTGGCTGCCGCGCTGGCGGTGGGCCCAGCCGGTGCTGATGCTGCTCACGCCGCTGCCGTTCATCGCCTTGGTGCTCGGCTGGATCGCCCGCGAGGAGGGCCGCCAGCCCTGGCTCATCTACGGCAAGCTCACCGTCGCCGACGCGCTCACCCCCGGGCTGACCGCGGGGCAGATCACGCTGTCGTTCCTCGCCTTCGTCGGGGTGCTCGGCATGCTGGCCGTCGTCGACTACCTGCTGATCGCCCGCCTGATCCGGCGCGGTCCCGCCGTGGTCGCGCTGGGCGAGCAGCCGGCCCCCCAACCCGTCCTGACTTTCTGAAGGAGCTGTCGTGGAGATCCTCTGGTTCGGGATTCTCGCCGTCCTGCTGGCCGGCTACTTCGCCCTGGAGGGCTTCGACATCGGGGTCGGGCTGCTGCTGCCCTTCACCGGGGAGCGCGACCGGGCGGTGGGGGCGATCGCGCCGTTCGTGCTGGCCAACGAGGTGTGGCTGGTCGGGCTCGCGGGCGTGCTGTTCGGGGCCTTCCCGGTGCTGGAAGGGGAGGTGCTGAGCGGGCTCTACCCGGTGGTGGTGGGGTTGCTGGTGTCGTGGATCGTCCGGGACGCGGGGCTGTGGTTCCGGCGCAGGCTGGACGGGAGCGGCTGGCGGTCGTTCTGGACGGGGGCGGTCGCGGCGGGGTCGCTGGGGCTGGCGCTGTCCTGGGGCGGCGTGATCGCGGGGATCACCGGGGCGCCCGCGCTGCTGGGCGTGGCGTACGGGGTGGTGGTCGCGCTGGTGTTCGCGTTCCACGGGTGGACGTTCCTGGCGTGGCGGCTGCCGGGGGAGGCGGTGGCGCAGGGCGCGAGCCGTACCGGCCGGGGGCTGGTGCTGTCGGCGGCCGTGGCCGTCGCGCCGGTGGTGGCGCCGCTGACGGTCCTGGCCTCTGACGTGCTCGGCCAGGCCGCCCCGTCGGCGACACTGTCGGTGCTGAGCCTTATGGTGTTGCCAGTTGTTCCCCTCATGGTGGGCGCGCAGATCTGGGTCTGGCGCGTGTTCCGCAGGGGCGCCGTTCCGACGTTCTTCTAACCTCGGGGGGATCGTGCACCGGGATCTGATGCGGGTGCTGCCGCGGCGGCACCTGGCGGTCTGCCTGGGCGCCGCGATCGTGGCCGGGCTGCTGGTGCTGGTGCAGGCCGAACTGCTGGCCGGGGTGCTGTCCGGGCGGTTCGCGGTGGGCGCGCTGCTGCCGCTGGCGCTGGTGATCGGGCTGCGCGGGGCGCTCGGCTGGGCGCAGGGCGTCGCGGCCGGGCGCACCGCGAGCGGGGTGAAGTCGCTGCTGCGGCATCGGCTGCTGTCCCGGTTCCAGGACATGAGCCCGGCCGAGCATCGCTCGGGTGAGCTGGTCACGCTCACCGGGCGGGGTCTGGACGCGCTCGATCCCTATCTGACGGGATATCTGCCGTCGGTGGCGGTGGCCGCGGTGGTGCCGGTGGCGGTGCTGATCCGGCTCTTCGTGGCGGATCTGGCGACGGCGATCATCGTGCTGCTGACGCTGCCGCTGATTCCGATCTTCGGGGCGCTGGTCGGGATGACCACCAAGGCGGTGACCGAGCGGCAGTGGCGGGCGCTGGCGCGGCTGGGCGGCCATTTCCTCGACGTGGTGCGCGGGCTGCCGACGCTGCGCGCGTTCGGGCGGGCGCGCTACCAGGCGTCGGTGATCCGCGACGTGGCCGATCAGCACCGGTCGGCGACCATGCGCACGCTGCGGGTGGCGTTCCTGTCGTCGCTGGTGCTGGAACTGGTCGCGTCGTTGTCGCTGGCGCTGGTGGCGGTGCCGGTGGGGTTGCGGCTGCTGTCGGGGTCGCTGGATCTGAGCACGGCGCTGCTGGTGCTGCTGCTGGCGCCGGAGGCGTATCTGCCGTTGCGGGCGATGGGGACCCGGTTCCACGCCGCGATGGAAGGGGTGACGGCCGCCGACCAGGCGTTCGCGCTGCTGGGCGAGGAACGTGCGGGGGAGTCCGGGCGGCTGACGGCCCCCGAGGGCGTGCCGGAGATCCGGCTGGAGTCGGTGACCGTGCGGTATCCCGGGCGGGAGGACGCGGCCCTGACCGATGTGTCCCTGGTGATCGAAGCGGGGGAGCGGGTCGCCCTGGTAGGTCCGAGCGGGGCGGGCAAGAGCACGCTGCTCCACCTGCTGCTCGGTTTCGTCACCCCCTCGTCCGGCCGGGTGCTGGTCGGCGGCGTCGACCTGGCCGACCTCGACCTGGACGCCTGGCGTCGCCGCCTCGCCTTCGTGCCACAGCGCCCCCACCTGTTCGCCACCTCGGTCGCCGACAACATCCGGCTCGGCTCGGCCGCCTCCCCCGACCAGATCCGTACGGCGTCCGCCGCCGCGCAGGCCGCCGAGTTCGTCGAAACCCTGCCGGAGGGCTACGACACGGTTCTCGGCGAACGCGGCGCCAACCTGTCCGCCGGGCAACGCCAGCGTGTCGCCCTGGCCCGCGCCTTCTGCCGCCCCGACGCCGAGGTCCTCCTCCTGGACGAACCCACCGCCCGCCTCGACGGCCGAAGCGAAGCCGCCGTCCTCGACTCCACCCGCCACCTCGCCGAAGGCCGCACCGCCGTGATCGTGGCCCACCGCCCCGCCATGATCGACCTCGCCGACCGCGTGATCCGCATAACCGACGGCGCGATCACCGAAGACCACGCACGCCCCGTAGGAGGCCTACGGTGACCAGCGCATCCCCGGCCAGCCAGACGGCGGACAATCTGATGGGTTCTCCCGTTCCTGGGAGGTTTGCGTTGATTACCGCATCCTCGGCTAGCCGGATTGCGGGTAATCCGGCGGGTTCTCCCGTTCCTGGGAGGTTTGCGTTGATTACCGCACTCTCAGCTAGCCGGATTGCGGGTAATCCGGCGGGTTCTCCCGTTCCTGGGAGGTCTGCGTTGATCACCGCATCCTCGGCCAGCCGGATTGCGGGTAATCCGGCGGGTTCTCCCGTTCCTGGGAGGTGTGCGGCGATCACCGCATCCCCGGCCAGAGTGCGGACAGTCCTCTTTCTGGGGGGATTCCGATGAGCGGGTTGATTCCGAGTGGGCTGAATCGGCGGCTGGTCGTCGCCGCGTTGGCCGGTTCTGCGGCCGATCTGGCTGGGCTTGGGCTGATTGCCTCCGCCGCGTGGCTGATCACCAGGGCCGCTGAGCAGCCGCCGTTGGCCGCGCTTTCTGTGGCGATCGTCGGGGTGCGCGCGTTCGCGACCAGCAGGGGGGTCTTCCGTTACGCGGAGCGGCTCGCCGGGCATGACGTCGCGCTGCGTGCTCAGGCGGCGACCCGGGAGCGGCTCTATGAGGCGTTGATCCCGTCCGGTCCGCTCAGCCATCGTGGCGCGGATCTGCTCAGCCGCATGGTGGACGACACCGACGCGGTCCAGGATCTGCTGGTCCGGTGCCTGCTGCCCGCTATCGCCGCTCTCGTCACCGGTGCGGCGGCTGTGGTGATCGCGCTCTTCCTGCTGCCGGCGGCGGCCTTCGCGCTGCTGGCTGGCCTCGTGATCGCCGGGGTTCTGCTGCCGCTCGGCACGGCCGCCGCCTCCCGCCGCTGGTCGGCCCGGCTGGCTCCGGCCCGCGCCGACCTGGCCGCGCGCGTCGCCGATCTGGTGCACGGGTCCGCCGACCTCGCCGCGTACGGCGCGAAGGGGGAGGCACTGGCCGCGGGGATGTCGGCGGACGACCGTCTCGCGGCCCTCGAACGCCGCCAGTCCCGGGTGAGTGCCACCGCGTTGCTGACCGGGGTTCTCACCCAGGGCCTCACCGTCGTCGCCATCGTCTGGATCTGCCAGGCCACCGGGACCGGCTCGGTGGCGACGGCCGTCCTGGCCCTGATGTCCCTGGTCGCCTTCGAACCCGTGCTTCCCCTGGCCGCGGCCGGAGAGCGCCTCACCGGCGTCCTCGCCGCCCTGCGCCGTCTCACCGATCTTCGCTCTCTCCCGGCGGCCGTGACCGAACCTGCCGTCCCCGCTGCCACCCCGTCGGGACCGCTCACCATCGAGATCTCCAACCTGGTGGTGCGGCACGGCGAAGCCCGGCCCGCTCTCAACGGGGTGAGCCTTACCCTCACTCCCGGGCGCCGCGTCGCCATCGTGGGCCCGAGCGGAGCCGGAAAGAGCACCCTGCTCTCCGCCCTGATGTGCACCGTCGACTACGAATCCGGAAATATCACCATCAACGAGGTCGAGGCGAGGGACCTCCCCTCCGAAACCGTCCGCCACCTCATGACCGGTCTCACCCAGGACCCCTACGTCTTCCAGACATCCTTCAAGGACAACCTCCGCCTCGCCGGCCCCGAAGCCTCAGACGAGGAGCTCGCCCACGCCGTCCAGGCCGCCCACCTGGACACCTGGGCCGACCGCACCGGCTGGGACACCTCCCTGGGCGAGGACGGCCGCACCCTCTCCGGCGGCCAACTCCAACGCCTCGCCCTGGCCCGGGCCATCCTCTACAACCCACCCGTCCTCCTCCTCGACGAACCCGCCGAAGCCCTGGACGAACAGACCGCCGCCGCCCTGATGGCCGACCTCCTGGACGCCACCCACGGCCGCACCACCCTCCTCATCACCCACCGCCTGCGCGGCCTGGAAGCGGTAGACGAAATCCTCGTCCTGGAAGACGGCCAGATCACCCAACGCGGCACCCACGCCGACCTCACCACAACCGACGGCTACTACCGCACCCTCTGGCAATCCGAAGCCATGCTCCACACCTAACGCGGCCGCCACGCAATGCTCACCGCTCCCGTCCGCCGCGTAGGCCATGCTTCGCACGTGACGCAGGCAACCACCAGTGGTCCCGCTCCCGCTGGTGCGTAGGCCATGCTCCACGCCTGACGCGTGCCATTGCGTGCATCTGGACCGGCGGTCCGACCAGAGTCCGTTGGCCTGAACCCGGTGGTCCCGCTCCCGCTGGTGCGTAGGCCATGCTCCACGCCTGACGCGTGCCATTGCGCGCATCTGGACCGGCGGTCCGACCAGAGTCCATTGGCCTGAACCCGGAGGTGCCAGCTACCACCGGGTCCGGCTGCCACCCGGTCCGGCCGCCGATGGGCGTCCCCGGCCATCACCGGGAGCGCCCGTCACCCTATGGGGCGCCTAACAGAATGAGCAGATCGTTTGCTTGCTCGCCGTTATCCGGCACCGTTCACGCAGGTGGTGCTTCTCGCCGCACCGGCGCCAAGAGCGGCTGCGGGCATTCTGGCCGGAAATGACGAACTCAGAAAGGTGCCTCGCAGAAGCTCTGGCGTCGGCGGGCAATCCGTCCCAATTTCCACGCCTTCGGCGTCACCGGAAGGGGCAGGGTGGTCCCTGTAGCAGCGGCTCCCGCGCGTGATGGGGAGCGGACTGTGTAGCGGTGCCTTCTGCGCATGACGGGAAGCGGACTGTCGTGATTGGAAGCGGACTGTTAGGTGTTAGCCGAGCTGGGTGATTCGGGGTGGTTTGAGGGTGGACAGGATCTCATCGCTGCAGGAGCACGAGCCGCATCCGGGGAACATGGCCTCTCCTCATCTAGGGTTCTCTCCTTGGAGTCTGACGCGAGAAGGCTTGGAATGCTGGGCGTGGGCACATGGTTGTGTCCGATGAAGAAGGGAGTCGTGTGTGGCGACGATCGAGGTAACCGAGAAGAACTTCAACGAGATCGCGGACAGCGGGATCGTCTTGCTCGACTTCTGGGCGGCGTGGTGTGGGCCCTGCCGGACGTTCGGGCCGATCTTCGAGAAGGCGTCCGAGCAGCACGCGGACATCACGTTCGGCAAGATCGACACGGAGGCGCAGCCCGCGCTGGCGCAGGGTTTCGACATCACCGCGATTCCCACCATCATGGCGGTCCGGGATGGCATCGTGGTGTTCTCCCAGCCGGGAGCCCTGCCGGGGGCGGCGCTCGAGGATCTGATCAAGCAGTTGCGGGCACTGGACATGGACGCGATCCGCGCTGAGATCAACTCCGAGCTGAAGCCGAGCTAGGAAAACGAAACAGGGCCTCCCAGCGGAGGCCCTGTTCGTTGTTGGAGTTCATGGCATCCAACACAATGAGCAGGTCGCTCAGTTGCTCGCCGTTATCCGGCGCCGTTCACGCTGGCGGTGGTTCTCGCCGCACCGGCGCTAGGCCCGTTTTCCGTAGGTGGGGATGATTGGGGCATCTTCGGCGCGGCTTGTTGATCGTGGCAGTCCGAGCCGGTAGTTCCTGAGCCTCGTGAGACAACCAGCGCAGTTCGGCGGCCCGAGTG
>NZ_JBDPLV010000170.1:0-2474 GCF_039871605.1 Acrocarpospora sp. B8E8
CCTTCGGGTTGTGTGTGATGTGACTGCGTGCCTTTTGAAGAATGAGCCTGCGAGTTATGGTGTGTGGCGAGGTTAACCCGTGTGGGGGAGCCGTAGCGAAAGCGAGTCTGAATAGGGCGTTTGAGTCGCATGCTGTGGACCCGAAGCGGGGTGATCTACGCATGGGCAGGTTGAAGCGTGGGTAAGACTGCGTGGAGGACCGAACCCACCAGGGTTGAAAACCTGGGGGATGACCTGTGTGTAGGGGTGAAAGGCCAATCAAACTCCGTGATAGCTGGTTCTCCCCGAAATGCATTTAGGTGCAGCGTTGCGTGTTTCTTGCCGGAGGTAGGGCTCTGGATGGCTGATGGGCCCGACAAGGTTACTGACGTCAGCCAAACTTCGAATGCCGGTAAGTGAGAGCGTGGCAGTGAGACTGCGGGGGATAAGCTTCGTAGTCGAGAGGGAAACAGCCCAGATCGCCGACTAAGGCCCCTAAGCGTGTGCTAAGTGGGAAAGGATGTGGAGTCGCAGAGACAACCAGGAGGTTGGCTTAGAAGCAGCCATCCTTGAAAGAGTGCGTAATAGCTCACTGGTCAAGTGATTCCGCGCCGATAATGTAGCGGGGCTCAAGTACACCGCCGAAGTCGTGGCATTGACACATGCGTGTGTTGATGGGTAGGGGAGCGTCGTGTCGCCGGTGAAGCGGCGGAGTGATCCAGCCGTGGAGGCGGCACGAGTGAGAATGCAGGCATGAGTAGCGATTCAGAAGTGGGAAACTTCTGCGCCGGATGACCAAGGGTTCCTGGGCTAGGCTAATCCGCCCAGGGTAAGTCGGGACCTAAGGCGAGGCCGACAGGCGTAGTCGATGGACAACGGGTTGATATTCCCGTACCCGCTGTGATGCGCCCATATCGAATCCAGTGATACTAAGAGTCCTTAGCTCTTCTGTGGCCTTCGGGCGGCAGGGTGGGTGAACGCTCGGCCTGATCTGGTAGTAGGTAAGCGATGGGGTGACGCAGGAAGGTAGCCCATCCCGGGCGATGGTTGTTCCCGGGGTAAGCATGTAGGGCGAGAGATAGGCAAATCCGTCTCTCACAAGCCTGAGGTGTGATGCCGAGCCGATTGTGGCGAAGTGGGTGATCCTATGCTGCCGAGAAAAGCCTCTAGTGAGTGTTGCGGCGGCCCGTACCCTAAACCGACTCAGGTGGTCAGGTAGAGAATACTGAGGCGTTCGGGTGAACTGTGGTTAAGGAACTCGGCAAATTGCCCCCGTAACTTCGGGAGAAGGGGGGCCTCTGCTGGTGAGGGCACGTGCTGTCTGAGCTGGTGGGGGTCGCAGAGGCCAGGGGGAAGCGACTGTTTACTAAAAACACAGGTCCGTGCGAAGTCGTAAGACGATGTATACGGACTGACGCCTGCCCGGTGCCGGAACGTTAAGGGGACCGGTTAGTCCGGAGTGATTCGGGCGAAGCTGAGAACTTAAGCGCCGGTAAACGGCGGTGGTAACTATAACCATCCTAAGGTAGCGAAATTCCTTGTCGGGTAAGTTCCGACCTGCACGAATGGCGTAACGACTTCCCCGCTGTCTCAACCGCAGACCCGGTGAAATTGCACTACGAGTAAAGATGCTCGTTACGCGCAGCAGGACGGAAAGACCCCGGGACCTTCACTACAGCTTGACATTGGTGTTTGGGACGGCTTGTGTAGGATAGGTGGGAGACTGGGAAGCTGTCACGCTAGTGATGGTGGAGTCATTGGTGAAATACCACTCTGGTCGTTTTGGATGTCTAACCCGCGCCCGTGGATCCGGGTGGGGGACAGTGTCTGGTGGGTAGTTTAACTGGGGCGGTTGCCTCCTAAAGGGTAACGGAGGCGCCCAAAGGTTCCCTCAGCCTGGTTGGTAATCAGGTTTCGAGTGTAAGTGCACAAGGGGGCTTGACTGTGAGACTGACGGGTCGAGCAGGAGCGAAAGCTGGGACTAGTGATCCGGCACCGACGTGTGGAAGTGGTGTCGCTCAACGGCTAAAAGGTACCCCGGGGATAACAGGCTGATCTTCCCCAAGAGTCCATATCGACGGGATGGTTTGGCACCTCGATGTCGGCTCGTCGCATCCTGGGGCTGGAGTAGGTCCCAAGGGTTGGGCTGTTCGCCCATTAAAGCGGTACGCGAGCTGGGTTTAGAACGTCGCGAGACAGTTCGGTCCCTATCCGCTGCGCGCGTAGGAGACTTGAGAGAGGCTGTCCCTAGTACGAGAGGACCGGGACGGACGAACCTCTGGTGTGCCAGTTGTTCTGCCAAGGGCATGGCTGGTTGGCTACGTTCGGAAGGGATAACCGCTGAAAGCATCTAAGCGGGAAGCTCGTCTTGAGATGAGGTCTCCCACCCTGTGAGGGGGTAAGGCTCCCGGTAGATGACCGGGTTGATAGGCCGGGTGTGGAAGCGCGGTAACGTGTGGAGCTGACCGGTACTAATAGGCCGAGGACTTGACCAT
>NZ_JBDPLV010000171.1:0-2416 GCF_039871605.1 Acrocarpospora sp. B8E8
CCCAGAGCTCCGGAAGTTGGTGACCCGCACGTGCGCTCACGTGCGGGTTCCTACACATCACATCTCTGCAAATCTTGTTGAAATAAGATAAGGTGTGAAGGTGTCCGCAGCCGTAGCGGTCATGCTTGACGGCATGCCCGACACTCGTGATCTGCGGTGCGACCACGCCGATGGCCAGGTAGTGATCAGCGTGGGCCGCACCGCGCTGTTCTGCTACGACGAGCAAGACCTGGGGATGCGCAACCTGGCGGTGACCGCGCTGCGCCAGCTGCGCTTCCCCGGCCGCCGGGTGGCCGCCGTGCTGGGCCTGTCGGAGCAGTACGTGTCCACCCTCCACAGCCGGGCCCTGCGCGAGGGCGCGGCGGGCGTGGTCGTGGTCTCCGGCCGCCCGGTCAAGCTGACCGCCGCCCAACTGGGCAAGGCCCGCGCGTGGAAGCAGGCCGGGATGTCGAACGTGGAGATCGGCCGCCGGCTCGGGGTGCACAATTCCACGATCAGCCGCGCGTTGAACGGCGAGGCCGCGACCACCCCGGCGCCCCAGGCCGAGCCGGATCAGCACGCGACGGATCAGCACGCGACGGATCAGCACGCGACGGATCAGCACGCGAGGAGCGGGCCGGGCACCGAGGGCGAACAGCTCGATCTGCCGGCCCCCGGTGCGGAGCCACAGGCCATCCCCGAGCCCGGGAACATCGCTGACGCCGAACCCGAGACCGAACCCGAGACCGAACCCGAGACCGCTGGTGGGGTAGCGGGTGGGGTGCGGCCGGGTCGCCTGGCCGAGGCGGTGACGGCCAGCCGGTATGCCGGGGCGATGCTGCTGCACGCCTTCTTCGATCGGATCGACGCGGCGGCCGTGCTCGGCCAGGTCGCCCAAGCCCGGCAGGAGAAAGCCGCCGGCGCATCGGGCGGGGCCGCTTCGGCCCGGTTCGATGATGTGGCGGTGCTGACCGCCACCACGCTGGCGTTCGCGCTCGGCGCGGGCAGCCTGGAACAGGTCAAACACCTGCTTCCCGGCCAGTGCGGGCCGCTGGCCGGGCTGGCGCGGCTGCCCGAACTGCGCACGCTGCGTCCCCGGCTGGCCGCCCTGGCCGAGGCGAGCGATCCCCTGGCGGCGCAACGCGACCTGGCCGCCGCGATGCTGGCGGCCGACGCGCCGGGGATGGACCTGTACTTCGTCGATGACCACTTCGTCCCCTACGGCGGCGCCAAACCCGCCGGGAAATGCTGGAACAACAAACGGGGTCGAGCCGAGAAGGGCGTCGGCGACACGGTGGTGGTCGACTACCGGGGCCGGGCGGTCACCTTCATCTCCGGCGAACCGTCCGGGCTGAGCAGAACACTGCCCACGGCGCTGGCCGAACTACGGCAGGTCGTCGGGGCGGAAGCGAAAATCATGCTGGGGTTCGACCGGGGCGGCGCGTACGCCTCGGTGTTCACCATCTGCCGCGCCCAGCGGGTGGACTGGATCACCTACCGGCGCGGCACCCTGACCACCACCGGCACCGAGCCGAAACGCTATTTTCACGCCGGTATCGACGGCGTCCGGGGACAGGTGCTGCTCGCCGATGAACAGGTCGACCTGCCCGAGTACGGCACCTGCCGCCAGCTGACCTTGTTCGAAGGCGAGCCCGGCGCCGAACGCCCGGTGCTGCAGGTGCTGACCAGCGACACCGCCGCCCCGGCCGCGGCGCTGTCGGCCTGGCTGCGCTGCCGGTGGCGGATCGAGAACGTGCTGAAAGACCTGATCCGCCATTACGGCATGGACTGGCTGTGTTCCTACACCGCCGACCTGATCGACGACACCCCGATGATCGACAACCCGGCGCGGAAGAAGGGCCGCGCCGACCTGAGGAAGGCCGGCGACGCCCTGGCCGCGGCCGAACGCGACCTGGCCCAGCTGACCTGCTCCGACCAGCCGATCACCGTGATCAACCGCAAACTGGCCGCCGCCCAGCGGGAGATCGACCGCGCCGGCACCGCCGTGCGAGCCGCCGAAGCCGCGCTCGCGCCGATCCCGGCCAAGCTGCCCGCCAACCAGATCACCGGCGGAGCCGAACGGGCCATCTTCCGCACCCGGCGGCGTGCCCTGCAGATGGTGCTGCGACTGCTCGCCTTCAACGCCGAGCTGTGGATCGCCGATCATCTCAACGCCTACCTGCGTGACTCCGACGAATACCGGTCGGCCGCCCGCGCCCTGTTCCACCTGCCCGGCACCATCACCTACACCCCGCACGTGATCATCGTGGCGCTCCAGGCCCCGCACACCCCCAAGACTGCCCGCTGCCTCGCCCTGCTCCTCGAAGAGATCAACAACAAGCCGCCCCGGATACCCGGCGACGACCGGCCCATCACCTACACGATCAACCCGTGATCGACATTCAACGGCTCGCGGAGCTCAATTTCCGGAGCTCTG
>NZ_JBDPLV010000172.1:0-2399 GCF_039871605.1 Acrocarpospora sp. B8E8
CGCGAACTCCTCCATCGAGGGCGCGCTCGAAGACGCGGATTCCTCGATCACGAACAGCGATCATGCCGGACTCCGGCGAGACGATCAAACCGGCGACACCAAGATCAGGAGGTGTGAATGGTTACAATCAAGCACCTCTTGCGCGACCGCGCATGCTTCGTCGAAATCGCCTCGCTGGATGAATATTCTGGATAGGGCAAGTTTACCAAATGCCCTGCTTCGCATTCTTTCGGCAGGGCGCAGTTCGACAATGCGCTCGGCCTGGCGTTGGGCTTCCGAATAGTCGCCCAATAAGAGCATGCACCGGACCGCCTCGCTAGCAAACGAGCCCTCGTCGAAATTGTTCACCCATTGCGAAATTGGATTCGTAGGGTTGATGGCGAGTGTAGTTTCTGCCTTGCGTAGCAGATCCACGGTTTGGCCCGCACATCCCTGGCCCACGGCCGCGACGGCGTCTCACCCTCATGCCACAACGCCAGAAACGCCCGCCGCGCCCGGCTCAGCTGCAAACCATACGTCGATCTCTTCTTGCCCAGCGAGGCAGCCGCCGCGCCGTGATCCTCATGCAGGGCCAGCGCCGCCAGCACCCCCCGATGCGACGGGGACAGCCGCGCCCAGATCTGCCGCAACGCCGTCCGCTCCACCACCCCTTCCTCCAGAACAGAGCCAGTCCGCGCGGCAGTATGCCAATACCGCTCAAACGCCCGCCGTCACCCCCGCGTACCGATCATTGGTATTCAGGCCCCGCGACCGCCGATCCCGGTCGACCTGATCACCCACCGCCCGCCAGGCCACCCGCACCACATCACTGATCGTCGGCGGATCCGTCACCGCGTACAGGTGCTCCACAATCGCCGACCAGGCGACCGCCGCCCGCTCCTCAAGATCACCGCCCTGGATGAAACGACCCCGCTTGACCGCGAACACCGCCAGCCCGTTGACCCGCATCAACGTGAACCCGTGACGTAACTCCACGTCTTCGACGAGTCTCCTGATCACTGCTCTCAGAGGTAGTGACGAACGCGATCAAACACACGGCTTCGGGGCGCGACGGGTGGCTGCTGGGTACCCGGGCTAGTCGTTCGACCACTTTCTTGATCAAGGAGAGGGAGCAGAGGCGGGCCAGGCGGGGAGGCGGCCGGTGTGGTGCTCAAGGGCCGAGTGACGGTCAAGCCGAAGCTTGATCTCGGGGTGAGCGTTGAGGAACTGGCGGCGCGGTATCGGGCCGGTGAGTCGCTGCGGGTCCTGGGCCGTTCGCTGGGCGTCAGTGCCAGGACGGTCCGTGATCGGCTGTTGTCGGCGGGGGTGGAGTTACGGGTACCCGGCAGGATGCCCGGGACCGGGGGTGAACCGAAGGACGTGGGGATCTCTAATGCGGAGATGGCGCGCCGGTACAAGGCGGGTGAGTCTCTGCGGATGCTGGCCGAATCGCTGGACTCGACGTCAAGCTGATTCAGCGGCGGTTGCGGGCGTCGGGGGTGGAGATGCGGGCTCCTGGCCGACGGGTCACGCCTTGACCGGTAACCCATCCGGCGAACGCTTGCCATGTGCCGGGGGGTCCGGAGGTTGCCGGTGGGAGTAAGGGGTGCACGTACCGACGAACGTGGGCTGCGTAACTTCGCGCTGGGTGCAGCCCTCTGGTGGTACGGAGTCTGTACACGTGCGGAGCGGTGGGCCGGTTGCATTGCCGTAGGCAACCCGGAGGGCGACTATGAGGGGTTGGTGCCGCGCGGCTCTCGCCTACCCGCCGAACGGGTCGGCAGGCCGATCCTGTTCGGCGCTGGACCTGTGATGGTGTCCGCTTCTGCCGAGAAGCGGACGGGGCTCTGCTCCCTTGGTCCCAGGCGAACGGCCGCTCATCATGGCCCGCACCTGATGGCCGTCGCTGTTGTGCGGTGGTCGGGGCGTAGGTCACCCGAACGGGGGAAACGCGTCAGCTCAAAAATTGCCGTGGACCGTGTTGGTCCGCACAGTCCGGATAGCTCCCGTGGCGGTCCGGTAGATGACTTTGGCGAAGATCTCATCCTCACCGCCCTCGTCCTCGTTCAAGACGGCAGGGCTCACGTAGATCACGGGCACGCTGGAGCTCAGGATGAACTGAGCGCCGAGGAAACCGTCGTCGCTGTACAGGTCCCACGGTCGGGGGATGAGGGGCCCGCAGTCGACCTGCACTTTGTACGTGTTGATGGGGACTGGGTTGATCGACAGGACGCAAGGGGGGGCCGCCTGGGCGCTCGCAGGACTCGCGGACAAGATGGCTATGCCCAGGCTTAGAGGCCGCGCGGATTGGTGAGCGTCATCGACGTCGATCCGGGCGGCCCTTCCAGCGGTGGGTGATCCAGGCGCGGCGGATGAGGCTACGGACGGTGATGATGGCGTCGGCCAGGTCGAAGAACGCT
>NZ_JBDPLV010000173.1:0-2369 GCF_039871605.1 Acrocarpospora sp. B8E8
TGTGCGCCGTCTAACTCGGCGCCAGATCGCCCCCGCAGGGGGCAGAGGTTCGGGAGGAGGTGACCTCTGGGCCACCCGCCTTACCTGAACGGGAAACCGGGAGGGGACAAGAGCATGGCGGGAAAGCGCGGGATGCCGCGAAGACGCCGAAGGCACGGCCGTGCAAGGCCCGCGTGATACGGCGAAAGCCAGACTGCTTGAAACCCAGTCTCCAGCGGTGCAAACGTTCACACCTCCCGACACGGCGTCTGTTGTCGGGGCCGCCGGCATAGGGGCGATTCCGACTTTCGTCGCCCTGAACTCTCCCGGCTGGCGGGCGACGGGCAGCGAGCTCGTTCAAGGGGACGGACCGGGACGCCTACGTCACGCTCGATACGTCTGGCGCACAGAGGAATTCGGGATGGCCTACGGGGCGCGAGCCCTACGGTCACGGAGGGTCCGTAGTAGTCGCAGGAGTCACGCCCTGCCAGGGAGGACGGGAGAGCCGTCCGCACGGGCGAAGGGACCCAGGTGCTCGGATCGACAAGGACGGTGAGGTACGCGAGATGCGAGAGGCCGTAACCGTGCTGGAGATCATTCGTGAACGCGGCAGGAGAGGACTGCCGCTGGAGCGGGTCTACCGGTGCTTGTTCAACCCGGACCTGTATCTGCTTGCCTACGGAAAGCTCTACCGCAACAAGGGGGCGATGACTCCCGGGGCCACACACGAGACCGTGGACGGCATGAACCTCGGCAAGATCGAGGCGATCATCAACGTGCTCCGCCAGGAGCGTTACCGTTGGACCCCCGTCCGGCGCACCTACATCGACAAGAAGAACTCGTCGAAGAAGCGCCCACTGGGGTTGCCGACCTGGTCGGACAAGCTGCTGCAAGAGGTATTACGCCTGATCTTGGAGGCGTACTACGAGCCGCAGTTTTCCGGCCGCTCCCACGGATTCCGCCCAGGCCGCGGCTGTCACACCGCCTTGCAGGAGATCTATCACCAATGGCACGGAACGGTGTGGTTCATCGAGGGCGACATCACCGACTGTTTCGGGTCTCTAAGCCATTCGATCATGAGATCGACCCTGGCCGAGAAGATCCACGACGGCCGGTTCCTGCGCCTCATCGATGGACTGCTCCAGGCCGGATATCTGGAGGACTGGCGCTACCACGCCACGTTGAGCGGCTGTCCGCAAGGCGGGGTCGTTTCGCCCGTGCTTTCCAACATCTACCTGGACCGGTTGGACAAATACACTGAGCAGATCCTGCTGCCTGCCCATAACCGGGGAGCGCGACGCACGCCTTACCGGCCATATATGCGGCTGTGGCAACGCGCCTGGAGGCTGGAGGACAGCGGAGAGCGCAAGGCGGGTCTGGCGCTGCGCAAGCAGATGAAGACCATGCCCTCCCGCGACCCCGACGATCCGACCTACCGGCGGCTGCGCTATTGCCGATATGCCGATGATTGGCTGCTGGGCTTCACCGGTCCCCGGCAGGAAGCCGAACAGATCAAGGCCGAGATCGGGCGGTTCCTGCGTGAAGAGCTCGCGCTGGAGCTGGCACCGGCCAAGACCTTGATCACCCACGGGCGGACGCAAGCCGCCCGGTTCCTCGGCTATGAGCTGGTGGTGTTACACGCCGACCACAAGCGCGACCAGCGCGGTCACCGCAGCATTAACGCGGCGATCGGGCTGAAAGTGCCGCTCGACGTAATCCGCGCCAAGTGCGCGCCCTACCTGCACCACGGCAGACCGATCCGGCGCACCGAACGCACCGTCAATACTGATTTCAGTATCGTCGCGCAGTTCCAGGCCGAGTTCCGGGGTGTCGCGGAGTACTACCGGCTGGCGTTCAACCGTCACCGGCTCGGCTATCTGAAGTACGTCATGGAACGGTCGCTGACCAAGACCCTGGCCCGCAAGTACCGGATCACGGTCCCACAGGTCTACCGCCGCTACCGCGCCGTACTCGACACCGAGCACGGTCCACGCCGTGGCCTCCAGGTCACCCTGGACCGCGACGGCGGGCGACCGCCACTGGTAGCGCGATGGGGCGGCATCAGCCTGGCACGGGACATCACACCACGGCCCCTCAACGACAACCCGCCACGCATATGGAACAGCCACCGCTCAGAGCTGGTGCAACGGCTCATGGCCGATGTCTGTGAATTATGCGATTCCACGGAGCAGGTCGAGGTGCACCACATCAGGGCACTCAAAGACCTCAACCCCAAGGGGCGGAGACAGCAACCCGACTGGGTCACGCGCATGGCCTCACGCCGCCGCAAGACCCTTGTCGTCTGTCGCGTATGCCATGAGGACATCCATGCCGGACGTCCCACACGCAGATCACGATGAGCACTGGAGAGCCAGCTGCTACGGAAAGCG
>NZ_JBDPLV010000174.1:0-2358 GCF_039871605.1 Acrocarpospora sp. B8E8
GCTTTCCCGCCATGCTCTTGTCCCCTCCCGGTTTCCCGTTCAGGTAAGGCGGGTGGCCCAGAGGTCACCTCCTCCCGAACCTCTGCCCCCTGCGGGGGCGATCTGGCGCCGAGTTAGACGGCGCACATTCTCACCGCATCCGGCTCTCCACATGTCTTGCCCGGTGGTCAGCTTGTGGCTGCCGGTTCGATGGTCCACGGAGTGGGGCTGGCCGCTCCAGCTCCATACGATCGTTCTGCGGCCTGGTCGCACCGGCCTCGGGGACGCGACTGCGGCAACGATGGGGAGGTTGGGCGTGAAGCTCGGATTTCACTACTGGAACTACTCGACTCCGGACGATCCTGCACAGATAGCCTCGACGCTGGCGGAGACCGCCCGGATCGCCGAGCGGTCGGGGTCTCGTCGTTCAGCGTGATGGATCACTACTTCCAGATGGAGCGTGCCGAGGAGCCGATGCTCGAGGGGGGCCTACACGACGCTCGGGTACGTGGCGGCGCTGACCGAGCGGATGGCGCCTGCAAGGACCTTCCAAGCTTTCCGGCTTGCGCCCGCGTACGTCACTAAGGCTGCGAACGAGGCTTAGGGACGCGTGGTGCGGTCGGATTCGGCGAGGGCACCGAAGATGGCGAGGGCTTTACGGATGGCCTCCTGCGCGGCCGCATGGTCGCCGGCGTTAGGCGCGCAATCTGCTTACGAACCTGCAGGAACATGTCAGTACGCAGACGTGGAAGGTCCTGATCCGTGATCGTGATGCGAAATACACCGCGGCGTGCGAACGATCCTCACCCCGGTGCGGGCGCCGCGAGCGAATGCGATCGCCGAGCGATGGATCTTGAGCCTCTGGCGCGAGTGCCTGGACCGAATACTGATCATCGGGCCACGGCATCTACAGGCCGTCCTGACCGAATACATTGATCATTATAACGACCACCGGCCGCATCGGTCGCTGAATCAAACACCGCCCAACGGGCCAGTAACTTGGCCCACCGGTGATCGATCTGGGCACCTCGCTAGTGCTCCGCCGTGATCGTCTCGGTGGACTGATCCACGAGTATGCCCAGGTCGCATGAGGTGACACGATTCTCGGCTGTGGGGTACGGAAAGTCGAATTGGGCGCTGACCTGCGGGTTCGACATCCGGGCCACTGGTCTTGTGGATCTTCTATGCGGCGCGGTAGTACTCGTTAATGATGCCGCCGAGGATCTTGTGGCGGTTGATTCGGTGCTTGGTGAGATCGGCGGGTTCTGGCGGTGGATCTGGAGGGCAGTGATCCAGGGACCGGTGCGGTCGTTTCCGGTTGTAGTGGTCGACGTAGACGCGCAGCACCGCCGTGCAATGTCACTCACCGAGGATCAGTAGCCGATCTAGGCCTTTTCGGCGGGCGCTGCCCACCCGCCGCTCACAGATCGGTCTGCCGCCGGAGTTCGCGCCGCACTCGCTGCGTGACTTCTTCGCCTCCACCGCGCTGGCGGCGCGCATCCCTATCACCGAGGTCTCCCGCTGGCTCGGTCACCAGAACACCGAGATCACCCATCAGACCTACGGGCACCTTGTTCCGGCCTCGATCGGCCGCGCCCGTGAGATCCTGGACGGGCTCTTCAACAGGCCAGATATGGGGTGAAATGTCGGTGCTGATTCGGTGCTGGCCCGGCCACCCGAAACCTTCGCTGACCTGCGGAAACTGGGTCCTGGCCGACGACCATGCAGATCTTCGAGGGCACCAACCAGATCCAGCGACTGGTCATCAGCCGCGCACTCGCCGCCAACACCGGCGGAACGATCACCACTTCCCGCAGAGAGCGGGACTGATGGACGGAGCCTGGCTGGCGAGCGGGTCACCTGAAGAAGCGGTCGTAGCCGTAGCAGCCCGGCAACGAGATGCGGAACTCCTGGAGCAATTCGCTTCTTCGGGGTACGCGTGAGCGTCAGAGCAAGCTGGTCACCCCTCCGCTGCTAGGAAACCGCGGTCAGGGCGGTGCGCAGTTGCGCTATCACCGCTGCGGCCTCATGGTAAGCGTCGGCCTCCTCCCATAGGTCCCGCCACTCGGAGTGCTCGGCCACCACGCGGTCAAGAGCACGGATCGCCAGTAATGGCAGGTCGTCCCCGATTTCCAACGTCCCGCCTTCGAGGAGGAAGTCCGGCGCGTAGGGCGAAGTAATCGGCTGTCCGCCTCGCTGGGAGGCGATGATCGCCGCAGCCGCGATGGCTTCGACGGCTTCGTCGCTGTCTAAGAGGGCGTCCCATGAGTGAAGTTCGTGGTTGATCGTCGGTTATGCGTCTCGCCAGGTTGGGGTTGTTTCGCCAGTTGCGCGGCGGGCGAGGTTGTCGATCGAGGCGATGCGGATCATGGCGGCGGC
>NZ_JBDPLV010000175.1:0-2296 GCF_039871605.1 Acrocarpospora sp. B8E8
AGCCCCAACAACCCGGGCAGCCCGGACAGCCCGGACAGCAAGCACCCACAACCCCGACTGCAACCCCGGCCGCGTCCGGGGCACCACAGCCAACCCCGGCCCCGCCCAGGGCGTCACACCCGACTCCAGCATGGCCTAAACCAGCGCCGCATCCCACACCAGCCCCGCCCCATGCATCCCACCCCACTCCGGCCCTGTCCGGGGTATCAGATCCAACCTCGGCATCGCCCGAAGCATCACATCCGATCCCGACCCAGCCCGGGGCGTCACATCCCACTCCGGCATGGCCCCCACCAGCGCCGCACCCAACCCCGCCACCCGGGGTGCCCCACCCGACCCCGGCATGGCCCGGGGCGTCACATCCAGCTTCGGTATGGCCCCCACTAACCTCGCATCCAATCCCGGCCTCACCCAAGGCATCGCACCCCGCTCCGGTCCCGCCCCGGGCATCAGACCCGACTCCCGCCTCGCCTGGGGCGTCGTATCCGGCTCCGGACGCGCACCCGACTCGGCACTCGGCCCCGCCCCGGACCGACGAGGATCGCCTCCAGGCAGCCACCGGACAACCGCAACCGCACCCCACGAGCGCGTCTAGACCATCACCATGGACCCGGAGGCAGTGAACCACAGAAGATCACGAGCCGATCGCCATCGAATCGTCGTGGAGCACGCCACCCTCGGTCCTGTGGACGCGCTCACCGCGCAAGGGCCGGTCACACCTCACCGACCCCGGCTATGAAGAGGTTCCCAGGGCGCGTGGGCGACCACCCCATGCCATGGCTTTCGTGCGATGCCACGGCGCTGGCAGGGCCGGGCGAAGCCCGAGGAGAAACAATGGGCTGGGTGGGCGGGACATCCACCGCGTGGTGGCTGGCCGGTCCTCCCAGTTGGGCGTTCCTCGTGGTCATCCGGGCGTCGGTTGGCCGGGCGTTCCGATTGGTGGTTCGGCTCGGTCGTCGGTTGGCCAGTTGGTGTGGTTATTCGGAGTCTTCCAGGCGGAAGCCGACCTTCATGCCGACCTGGAAGTGGGCCACCTCGCCGTCCTGGATGTGGCCGCGGACCTCCGTCACCTCGAACCAGTCGACGTGGCGCAGGGTTTGGGCGGCCCGGCGGATGCCGTTGCGGATGGCCTGGTCGACGCTCTCTCCTGACGTGCCGACGATCTCGGTGACCCGATATGTGCGATCCCCCATGACGTCCTCCGACTCCTCGTTGATCGCATGATCATATCGCGGCGGCGTAGGGTGGAAACATGAAGGTCAGACGCCGTAACCGCCCGGAAGTGCATCAGGTGACAGACGCGCAGCCGAGCCTGTCGGCCGATATTCGCAAGCGCGAGATCTCCTACGTCATCAAGATGAGCATCCGTGTCGTCTGCCTCATCTTGGCCGTAACCGTGCCC
The DNA here is from genome assembly GCF_039871605.1 of Acrocarpospora sp. B8E8. Taxonomy (NCBI): domain Bacteria; kingdom Bacillati; phylum Actinomycetota; class Actinomycetes; order Streptosporangiales; family Streptosporangiaceae; genus Acrocarpospora; species Acrocarpospora sp. B8E8. The sequence continues at coordinate 1,403 of NZ_JBDPLV010000175.1, forward strand.
GCGCCCTGGCCGATCCGTGCACTGTTCATCGCGGGCGCTGTGCTTTTGCCGTACCTTGCCGTGATCGGGGCCAATGAGCGGGCCGCGGGGCTGCCCGCACCCTTGGACGATGCTGAATCTAACCAAAACGAGATACCACGGCATCGACGCGAGATCGGGTCGTGACTAAGTCTTGACGCATCCCAAGGGTGGTAGGTGTACAGTTTAGCCAAGCGCTCTGGTCCCCCGTCGGAGCGCTGGTGCCGGCGTTCCGGGCCCCCGTCGGAACGCCGATGAAGCGATGCCGGGTGGTTTGCCCCCGTAACCACCCGGCATCGCCCTTTTCCGGATTCGTGCGTGAATCTGGTAAGAGCGGCGTCCCTTTAACTTTTGATCGATCCTTGTGACCTCTGGCTTGGCACCCGTTTACGCCTCCGGCCAGACTTCTGCTACTCCTCCGGCAGGCTTCCCTCCAGCGATGCTTCGGTTACTTCTCTGGCAGGCTTCCGGACTGCTCACCCGGCGAGACTTCGCTTACTCCTCTGGCCAGGCTTCGGCGAGGGCGGAGATGCGGGCCAGCGCGTCCGGCGGGGCCGTGCCGGCTCCTTGGGCGAGGCCGAGCAGGTAGGCGGTCAGCGGCGCGGCCGGCCGGGCGACGCCGTGCGCGACGTCCTTGGTCATGTCGAGGACCGCATCCCGGTCCAGCAGGGCGGGGTCGACGCCCAGCTCCGCGCAGACCCGGGCCGTCCACTGCTCCAGCACGTTCACCGGGCCCTCCCGAGGATGCCCCGGCCTTCAGGCCGGGGAGGAATCGGGAGCGGGAGGGCCGCCGAGGCCCGAGCGTGCCCTGACCGGTCAGTCACTGTGATCAGCTTCTTTCTGGGGGGTGTAGCCGTAGCCGTCCGCCCGCTGGAG
>NZ_JBDPLV010000176.1:0-2270 GCF_039871605.1 Acrocarpospora sp. B8E8
ATCGCACCGTGACCGTCAAACGCGGCGGCCGGCCTGGCGGCGAATCACCGCACCCCGCACTGCTCCGCAGAAGCTTCATTTCCTCCGCCACCCAAAGGTGGGGGAATCCACGAAGGAGATCTGATGAGCGACGCCGACCTGCGCCTGCGCTATCTCGACGAGGTGATCCCCTTGCTGTTTCCACCGTCCGCTCGAACCTCGGTCCGTACCCTGCTGCCGCATCGGCTGGTGCCCCGGCGGCTGGTGACGCGCGCCCGCTGGCATGTCGGGGGGCGGGTGCTCGTCGGTGACGGACCCGACACGATCGAGACGCATCTGAGTGAGGTGCTCGGGCAGCGGGTGCGCACCGAACTGCATGTCCGGCCTGCTCGGCGGGTCAATCGTAAGCCGATCCTAGAGGCGTACGGGGCGAGGGGTTTGGTGGGGTTTGTCAAGATCGGGGATACCGCTGGGGCGCGCGAGTTGGTGCGGCATGAGGTGGAGACGCTGCGCATGCTGGCCGATCGGCCGTTGAAAGTCGTGGTGCCGCCTGGGGTGCTGCATTTCGGGTCGTGGCGGGAGCTGGACGTGCTCGTGCTGACGCCGTTGCCGGTGACCGATCGTTCGGCGCCTTCCTTGCTGTCGTTGGGTGGGCAGCGGAGGAGAGTCCGGCCCGAGTTGCTGGCGGCGGCCGTCGCCGAGATCGCGGCGCTGGATCCGGCCGGGGCCTGGCATGGGGACTTTTCGCCGTGGAACGTGGCAGCGGACGCGGATGGGCGGCTGCTGGTGTGGGACTGGGAGCGGTTCGGGGCCGGAGTGCCGCTCGGGTTCGACGCGTTACACCACTTCTTCCAGGGCGCGTTGCGGCGGATGCGTCCTGGTCCGGCCGCTCAGGCGTGCGTCGCCAAGGCGGGGCGCATTCTCGAACCTTTCGGGCTTTCGTTCGCGGAGTCCCGGCTGACCGCCGCGCATTACCTGATCGCATTGGCTGATCGGCATCGCCGGGATGGGTACGAACCGCTAGGCCCTTCCTCCGACTGGCTCAATCCCGTTCTCGATCACCTCGAGGTGTTGCCTTGAACGCGCTCAAGACCACCGCCCACGCGGTCTCGATCACCGCGGGCCGGTTGACCGGCAGCGGACGCCTGCTGCCGTCCTTCCTGATCGTCGGCGCCCAACGCTGCGGCACGACCTCGCTCTACCGCGCCCTCGCCCAGCATCCCCTGATGCTGAAACCCGTCCTCCGCAAGGGCGTGCACTTCTTCGACATGTCCTACAACCGAGGACTGTCCTGGTATCGAGCGCATTTCCCGTTGCGCGCTACAGCGGCACGGCTCGAATATCGGTACGGCTACCGCCCGCAGGCATTTGAATCGTCGCCCTACTACCTGTTTCATCCGCTGGCGGCGCCCCGGATCGCGTGGGATCTCCCTGGGGTGAAACTGATCGTGCTCGTCCGCGATCCCGTTGAGCGGGGGTACTCCGCGTTCTCGCATGAGCTTGCCCGGGGTTTCGAGACGGAGACCTCATTCGAGCGCGCCCTCGCCCTGGAGGAGGAACGTCTCACCGGTGCCGCCGAACGCCTCAAAGAAGACCCTTCATACGTCAGCCACGCGCATCGGCATCAGGCCTACGTGTCGCGCGGCCGTTACGCGGAACAACTCGCCCGCCTGGACCTCCTGGTTGGCCGCGAACGCGTCCTGGTCCTCGACAGCGGCACCTTCTTCACCGACCCCGAACCGACATACGACCGCGTCCTCGAATTCCTGGGCCTCCCCCGCCTGACCGACCCCATCTTCGACCACTACAACGCCCGCCCCCGAACCGAAATGCCACCCCCCCTACGCCGCCGCCTATCCGAATATTTCCTACCCTGGGACGTCCTCCTCCAGCCCTGGCTAGGCACCACCCCCTCCTGGCGCCGCTAACCGATGAAAAAACTCCCCCCAGGAGCCCTGGCCGGCCTAACCGGAGCAACCACCAACGCCGCCGCCCAGTTTCTCCTCGTCCTGATCGTCACCAGATCCCTGCCCCCAGAAACAGCCGGCAAATTCTTCACAGCCACCGCCCTGGCCCTGATGCTCGCCGGAATCCTCCGCCTCGACACGGGCAACGCCCTGATCTACTTCCGAGCCCGCCAAGCAGAACCACCCTCGGACGACCCGGATGGGCACACAAACGACCCCGGAAACAGAGCGAGAACTCAAGACAACGTGCGTTGTTTCGGGGTTGTCCCACCCACCCACCCTTTGTTTCCTTTCGGGGCTCCGCCCCGCCCCCGCCGTTACGCC
>NZ_JBDPLV010000177.1:0-2222 GCF_039871605.1 Acrocarpospora sp. B8E8
GGCGACGACCGCTTCGCCTGGGACTGCTACCGCAGGCTCATCTCCATGTACGGCGCCACGGTCGAGGGCGTCCCGCACGACCTCTTCGAGCGAGCGCTCGCGGCTCATCGCCGTGCGGCCGGCGTACGGACCGACCCGGAGCTCGACCCGGCCGGCCTCCGCGACCTGGTCGAGGAGTACAAGCAGATCTTCCAGGACCACACGGGCAAGCCGTTCCCCCAAGACCCGGCCGCGCAGCTCAAGGGCGCCGTCCTGGCCGTCCTCCGCTCCTGGAACACCGAACGCGCCCGCCTCTACCGCCGCGCCGAGCACATCCCCGACGATCTGGGCACCGCCGTCAACATCATGGCCATGGTGTACGGCAACCGGGGCCCGAGGTCCGGGACGGGCGTCGCCTTCACCCGCGACCCGGCGACCGGCGCCCGCGGCCGCTACGGCGACTACCTGCCCAACGCCCAGGGCGAGGACGTCGTCTCCGGCAGCCGCGACGCCCTGCCCCTGCAGGAGCTGGCGCACCTGGACCCGCCGAGCTTCGACCAGCTGACCGCCGCCATGCGGGTACTGGAGCAGCGCTACCGCGACCTGTGCGACATCGAGTTCACCATCCAGGAGGGCCGGCTGTGGATGCTGCAGACCCGCGTCGGCAAGCGCACCGCGGCCGCGGCCTTCACCATCGCCGCCCAGCTCGTCGACGAAGGCGTCATCGACCTGGACGAGGCGCTGCGCCGCGTCGACGGCGCCAAGCTCGCCCAGCTCATGTTCCCCCGCTTCGACCTGGCGGGCGACCCGGAGCCGATCGTGACCGGCGTGGCCGCCGCACCCGGAGCCTCCTGCGGCCGGGCCGTCTTCGACTCCCGCCGCGCCACCCAAGCGAGCGAGCCGGTCATCCTGGTCCGGCGCGAGACCAATCCCGACGACCTGCCGGGCATGCTGGCCGCGCGCGGCATCCTCACCAGCAGGGGCGGCAAGACCTCGCACGCGGCCGTCGTCGCCCGCGGCATGGGACGCACCTGCGTCTGCGGCACCGCCATCGAGATCGACGAGGAGCGCCCCCAGTTCCGCGCCGGTGGCGTGACCGTCCGCGAAGGCGACCTCATCTCGATCGACGGCACCACCGGCAAGGTCTACCTGGGCGAGCTGCCCGTGCGCCCGTCCCCCGTCGTCCAGTATTTCGAGGGCGAGCTGGACGCGGGCTCAGGCCCGCTGGTCGCGGCGGTGCACCGGCTGGTCGCGCACGCCGACGCCGTCCGCCGGCTCGGCGTGTACGCCAACGCCGACACCCCCGAGGACGCCGCCCGTGCTCGCCGGTTCGGCGCCGCCGGGATCGGCCTGTGCCGTACCGAGCACATGTTCCTGGGCGAGCGGCGCGCGCTGGTGGAGCGGCTGATCCTCGCCGAGGGCGCGCAGGAGGTCCAGGAGGCGCTGGAGGCGCTGCTCCCGCTCCAGCGGGCCGACTTCACCCGCATCCTGGCGGCCATGGACGGCCTGCCGGTGACCATCCGGCTGATCGACCCGCCGCTGCACGAGTTCCTGCCCGCGCTGGAGGACCTGCTCGGCGCGACCACCGAACACGACAGGAAACTGCTGGCGGCGGTCCGCCGGATGCACGAGAGCAACCCGATGCTCGGCCTGCGCGGCGTCCGCCTCGGCCTGCTGGTGCCCGGGCTGTTCGCCATGCAGGTCCGCGCGATCGCCGAGGCCGCCGCCGAACGGGTCGCCGCCGGCGGCGACCCCCGACCGGAGATCATGGTGCCGCTCGTCGGCGACGTCCGCGAACTCCACCTCGTACGCGCCGACGCGGAACGTGTCCTGGCCGGCGTCCCCGGCATCCCGCGCATCCCCATCGGAACCATGATCGAGGTGCCACGCGCGGCACTGACCGCCGGCGACATCGCGGGACCGGCCGAGTTCTTCTCCTTCGGCACCAACGACCTGACCCAGATGGCCTGGGGTTTCTCCCGCGACGACGTGGAAGGGCCGATCTTCCCGGCCTACCTGCGCCTGGGCGTCATCGACGCCTCGCCGTTCGAGACCATCGACCGCCGCGGCGTCGGCCGGCTGGTGTCGATCGCGGTCAAGGAGGGCCGCCAGGCCCGGCCTGACCTGCGGATCGGCGTCTGCGGCGAGCACGGCGGCGACCCCGGCTCGGTGCGCTTCTTCCACGAAGCCGGACTCGACTACGTGTCCTGCTCCCCCTTCCGAGTGCCGGTGGCCCGCCTCGA
>NZ_JBDPLV010000178.1:0-2094 GCF_039871605.1 Acrocarpospora sp. B8E8
GCCCGCCGTGGCATTGCCCGCCGTGGCATTGCCCGCGGTGGTGGCGGTCGCGGGGAAGGAGACCACCGACAAGTTGGACACGTTCGCGTCGACCCCGCCGATCCGGTCCAGCCCGGCCACCCTCGCGCGGCGGGCCCGGGTCGCCGGGGCCGCATACCCCGCCCCGAGGACCAGCAGATGCGCCTCATACCGCCACCCGCCCGGCACGGCCGGGTCAGCGACCCGCACCAGATCGATCTTGTGCCAGCGGGCAGGATCGGCCAGATAATGGCTCAGGAAGGGCCACCGGCCCGCGCCCTGCGGCAGCCGGACCGGCAGCACCAGGTCCCCTCTCCGGCCGGCGGGCCCGCCGGAGAACACGACAACGAGCGGCCCGGCATGGTCCCACCACGAACCGGCCGCCCGGCCCACCGCCGCCGCCGACGCCGGCGGGACCGGCATCCGGCGCGGCTGCGCCAGCACCGACTCCCCGGCCCCCATCACGTCGGCACCCCGGTCGATAGTCGTGCCGCCGGGAACACCGGGAACACTGGGAATGCCGGGGACGCCGTAGGCGGCCAGATGCCCCTCCAGGGTGCCGTGCAGGCGGAAGGTCTCCCATTTGCGTGGGCTGGTGTGGGAGCGGGCCCGGCCCGGGATCCGGGTGTAGTCCCACCACGGCAGTCTGCGGCGTGGGGCCCCGGCCCGCCGCCCGGCCGCGTCGCCGAACAGGTGCCGTTCCACCCCGGTCCAGACCTCGTCGGCCTGGTGCATGACCAGGGCCTTGGTGAGGTGGGCCTTCAGGTGCCCGGCCGCGTCCAGATGCGCGTAGCCGCGCTGCTCCAGGCCGGTGCGGGACAGGCCCAGCTCGCGTCGCCACGCGGGTTCGTCGGCGACCCGGCGCCGGTCGCCGTGCCAGTAGGCGGCCACCATGTTCGCCGCGTCCCGGCGTAGCGCGCGTTTGATCTGCCACATCGCGGAAAACAGCTGCTCCAGACGGCGCCGGTCGCCCGGGGTGGTCACGGACAGGGGCAGGCGGATCACCGAGACCGGCCCGTCTTTGTCGCGTTTCCACGCGGGCTGTTTGTTCTTCCCCCGGAACCGCCGTGGCGCCGACGAGGACGACGAGGACGACGAGGACGACGAGGAGAGGCTGCCGGGCAGGCCGGCATCGACGCTCCCAGTCACCCCACGTGTCACTCCCGTCACGGCCATGATTCCACCATGACAGAGACCACTGACAAAACTTCATTTCCATCACCCACTCCCACGGGCGACGGGCGACGACGGAAGGTAACCGACTCTCACCATCAGTCGATAGCGGGTGGCCGGTATTCGCGGTTACGGTGCAGCCGTGCTGCGAATGCGTTTCGCCGCCCGCACCTCGGCTGAGCTAGGGGTCTGGACCGGACTGTCCGGCGCCCAGTTCCTGCCCCTGATCAAGAAGCTCCGGCATGTCCGCGCGGACAAGCGCCGCGGGCATCCCTGGGGCCCGGCATTCGCCGACCGGGTCCTGCTGCTGGTCCTGTCGTATCGGACCAGCCTGACGCTGCGCCAGCTGGGCTCGCTGTTGGCGACCTTCGACTCGGCCGCGCACCGCATGGTCAAAGACCTCGCCCCGCACCTGAGCAAACTCCTGGGCCCGCCCCCGAAAGACAAGCGCGAGCTGTGGATCGCCGACGGCACCCTGATCTCGGTCTACGACCAGAAGCGGACCAAGAAATCCAAGAACTACCGGCGCGGCGTCAACGTCCAGGTCATCGTCCGGGACCGGTGCGTGATCGCGGTCGGCGACGCCTGGCCCGCAACCGGAACGACTCGTCGTCTTCCGCGAAACCCTGCCAAGGATCCGGTGGCCGCCGGGTATCCGCGCCTGTTCCGGCGATGGCGGCTACTGGGGCTGTGCCCTGACCCGGTCCCGGCCCGGGGCCCGGACGGGAGGATTATCCGGGACTGGACCTACAAGCGGTTCCGGCGACGCCGGGCCGTCGTCGAGCATGTTCTGGCCCGGCTCAAGGACTATCAGATCCTGCGGCAGTGCCGCCGGGAAGGAGATGCGATCAACGATGCGGTGCGCGGCGTCGCCGCGCTACACAACCTGAAGATCGACGTCCC
>NZ_JBDPLV010000179.1:0-2049 GCF_039871605.1 Acrocarpospora sp. B8E8
CGTGTTTGAGTTGCTCGACGTTCCGATTCCGATGACGCTGGTCGGCGGGTAGTCACTAATTTTTGATCTTGGATGCTGAGCTTCCTGGTCAGACCCGCATCAGTCCAGCAAGATCAAGCAAGTTCGGGTTAGGGAGTCGATTGGTGTGCGCTCCTGTATCAAGGTGAACGACAAAGCGGAGTAGTGGCCGTAGACCACGCCGGCCAGGGCGAATCCGGCCAGCGAGGGAGCCCGGTGCGTGTGCCAGGCGAAGGGCAGCATGCAGACCCCGTGCCCCGCGATGATGCCGAGCATGACCGGCCACACCGGCAACCGTCGCAGGAGGCCCCGGGCCAGTTTTCCCACCACCGCGCCGAAGCCGAATGCGGTCCAGAAGGCCCCCAGCGTGCCGCTCCCGGCACCGAGCTCACGCGCCACGAACAGGGCAAGGCCGCCTCGGCCGGGCCGAAGAAGGCGTTGAACAACCACGTCAAGACCAGCAGGCCGGAAAGCTCGGGACGCTGAAGGAAGACTCGCAGCCCCGCGACGGCGTCATCGGCGCGCGGCCCAGCTGGGAGCCGGGCAGTAGTGGCACGCACCGCCAGGACGGCGAAGGTGGCGGCGTCCAAGCCGATGATCCACGCGGATGAGATGACCGAGGCCAGAAGACCGGCCAGGGCAGGACCCGCGATGAGCGAACTCCAGATGCTTGTGCTCAAAACGGCGTTGGCAGCCAAGCGCTGCTCGCGCGGTAGCAGCAGGGCGAACAGCGCGTGCCTGCTGGCCTTGCCCCAGGCGTGCAGTAAGGATGAGGCGGCCAACAGCGTCACGTACAAGGCCGGGTCGAGGGCTCCCAGGACGTGGGCGACCGGGACGGCGGCCAGCAGGCGGCCGGCGCTGAGCCGCCACGCCCACCGCCCCACCACCAGGCTGCCCACGGTGCTGGGCAGGATGTAGGCTGCCACCGCCGCGCCGACCACGACGCTTGACCGCCGGGCGGAGCGATCGACACCGCCAGCCACGCCACGGCCACGACGCTCATCCCGTCCCCGAGGTCGGAAAGGGCGAACACCGGCATGAAACTGCGGAAATGCCGCTCGGCGAGCAGCGGGCGATAGGTGGCGGGCAGCAGGTGGGACGCTCTCAAAGGCATGCACGTTACGGTGAAGGCTCAAGCACGCTTGAAGTCAACCGCGAGCATGAGGCGGGCGGGATGACGTGCGTCACCTGGGAATCGGCGAACTAGCGCGGACGGTGAGCATGCGCGCCTCGACTCTGCGGTTCTGGGAGCAGATCGGCCTGCTGCCGGTCGCCCAGCGCGAGCGCACGACGCGAACCTGCAGGCTGTCATGCCGACGCTGGTCTCAGCCGCGGTACAACCTCGGCATGATTCCCCAGCAGTGGCGTGACGATCCGGCCTTTGCTCAAGCGCTCCACCCGTACGTGGACGCCAAGCTGAGGGGGCCGATGCCGCACACCGTCGTCGATCTTGCCACCGCGTTGCCACCCGATGATGCCCGGGCGGTGCTGTTGCACGGCCTGGAGACCTGGCGGCCCTATGCTGCGGCCCGCACGCTTGTCGAGTGGTACGCAGACGACGAGCACGTCCGTACAGCCCTCCAGGTGACCCCGAAGCAGATTGTGACAGGTCCACTGGTGTGCGGCTTGTGCGACCAGGCGTTCGCCCCAGTCGAGCGCAAGTCGTGACCCTTAAGGAAGTTCAGCGCGTTGGTCGTCACGGCCGACAGGGTCAACAGTGGCCAAGCTACCATCGAGAACGCTCAAGGCGATTTGGGGTTGGGTGTACAGCCGTGGATTCTTCTGCAAGTGCTCCACTTGATCGGGAGTTAACTGCCGTACCAGAAGCACGCCATCAGCCTTCACAATCAAGATGTCGCCAATAGACATCAGTGCATTGTCGGTGTTCTGGAGCTTATCGAGCAGGCAGGGCTGAATGCGTTCTCACATCGTGAGACCGAGAGCGATCAGTGGGTGTTCGAAGTTGTCGCGTGCCCATCGGGTTCCATCGGCGATGTTGGTGAAGTTGAGCAGGCGTAACGCGCCAATCGC